>DVHZ01000013.1 GCA_018711685.1 Candidatus Excrementavichristensenella intestinipullorum
GCCCGGGGGGCGGAGCCCCCCGGCCCGTAAGGGCCGCCGCCCTTGGGCGGCGGCCCTTACCCGTACCCTGCCGGGACGAAACCGGCACCCGGGCGAGAGCGCAAAACAAGCCTGGTATCCGGCCAAAAAAAGATCCGGCCCAGCCGTCGCGGAAGGTCAACGGGCCGGAGCAAAGCGCCTCCGGCCCGAGTCCGTCTCCCTCTCCACTATTCCTTTTCTTCTTCCAGCTTCTTAGCCTGCTCCAGGGCCAACGCCAGCTGCATGGGACAACTGGGGCCACCGTTGCAGGTGACGTCTTTCAGCAAACCGATTACTTCATCCACCGGCCTGCCCTGGGCCAACCGGGCCACGCCCTGGGTGTTGCCGTTGCAGCCGCCCACGAACTCCACCCGCTTGACCAGCCCCTTTTCCACCTCCACCCGCACCTCGGTAGAGCAGGTGCCGTGGGTCTTATAGCGAACCATCATGGGTTTCACACTCCCTTTGAATGAAGCTCACCAGCCGGCGCACCCCTTCCTCGATCTGATCCGCCGCCCTGCGGTAGGCATTTTCGCCGCCGCCATAGGGGTCGTCCACCTCGCCGGACATGCCGGTAAAGTGGGTAAGGGTATCCACCTGCGCCGCGCCCGGAAACTTCCGGGCCTGCCGCACCTGCCATTGGGCCATGCACAGTACCCAAGCGTCCCGGACCATCTCCGGAGTCAGCCGCACCGCCCGGGTGCGAAAGAAGGGCAGCCCCCGGCGCTCCAATTCCGTCATGGCGCCGCCGCTCATGGGCGCACCCGGATGGGCGCAAAGCCCCGCCGAGCGCACGGCCACGCCCTGGATTCCAGCCCGGGCCAGGGCTTCCCGCAGCATGGCCTCGGCCATGGGGCTGCGGCAGGTATTGCCGGTGCATACGAACAGCACCTTCACCTTGCTCCCTCCTCGCCGGCATCGATGAAGTCGAAAGCCGCCGCCCGGCCCAGGCGGTTCATCACCGCCAGACCCAGGCCCCTGGCCTCCACGGCTTCGCAGAAGATGCGCTCAATTCCGTCCTGGTCCATGGCCCGCAGCAGGTCGAACAGCCTGGCCGCCGCCGCCGCCGCATCCGGCCCCAGGCTCAGCGCCCTGCGCTGGCCATAGCAGGGCATATGCGCCTCCAAGGCCAGGATGCAGGCCCGCTGCCCCGCCGCCTGGGCCCGGTCATAGAGCTGGGCGATGCGCTCTTGCGCACGCGCACCCCGCACCACGGTCATGGCGCCCCGGGGTGCGTAATGGCGGTACTTCATCCCCGGGGAACGGGCCACCTCGCCCGCTTCCAGGGGACGCAGGGCGCTGCCGTCCACCTCCACAGGGCCCAGCACCCCGGCGATCATCTCCGGGGTGACGCCGCCGGGCCGCAGCACCCGGGGCGGCTGAGCGCCAACGTCCAGCACGGTGGATTCCAGCCCTACGCCGCAAGGCCCGCCGTCCAGAATCAAGGGCACCCGCCCATCCATATCCTCCAACACATGGGCGGCGGCAGTGGGGCTGGGCCGGCCGGAACGGTTGGCGCTGGGCGCGGCGATAGGCCGGCCACAGCGGCGAATCAACGCCTGGGCCACCGGATGTACCGGCATACGAATGCCCACCGTATCCAGCCCGGCGGACACCTCCGGGGGGATGAGGCCGGACTTGGGCAGAATCATGGTGAGGGGTCCGGGCCAAAACGCCTGGGCCAGAGCCTGGGCCTGAGGCGGCAGGGGCCCCTCGATCAGGGGCGCGATCTGGTCCAGGTCCGCAATGTGGACGATGAGGGGATTGTCCCCCGGCCTGCCCTTGGCCTCAAATATCTTGCGCACCGCCGCCCCGTCCAGGGCGTTGGCGCCCAACCCGTATACCGTCTCGGTGGGGAATCCCACCACCTCCCCCGCCCGAATCAGCCGGGCGGCCTCATCCAGGGCGGATTGATCCGCCTTCAGCACCCGGGTCGTCATAGCTGTTGCAGCTTCAGCTGCTCAGTCTGATCGTACAGGGTAAGGGCCTGTATAATCTCGTCGATATGGCCGTTCATGATATCTCCGATCTGGTTCCAGGACTGCTTGATTCGGTGGTCGGTCACCCGGTCCTGGGGGAAATTGTAAGTGCGGATGCGCTCGGAACGGTCCCCCGTGCCCACCTGGGAACGGCGCTGGGAGGCGTACTGGCTTTGGGCCTGCTCCCGCTCCATCTCGTACAGCCGGGCCCGCAGCACCCGCATGGCCTTTTCCCGGTTTTGAATCTGGCTGCGCTGGTCCTGGCTGGTGACCACCAACCCGGTGGGAATGTGGGTAATGCGCACCGCCGAATCGGTTCGGTTTACGTGCTGTCCACCCGCCCCGGAGGCCCGGTAGGTATCGATGCGCAAATCCGAGGGAGCGATGTTCACCTCCACGTCCTCCGCCTCAGGCAATACGGCTACCGTAGCGGTGCTGGTGTGGATGCGGCCGCCGGACTCGGTGACCGGAACCCGCTGCACCCGGTGTACCCCGGATTCGTACTTCAGCTTGGAGAACACGCCCTTGCCCTGGATCATCACCACGCATTCCTTGATGCCGCCCAGTTCGGTCTCGCCGCCCTCGGTGATCTCCGCCTTCCAGCCCTGGCTTTCGGCGTAGTGGATATACATGCGCACCAGCTCCGCCCCGAACAATCCGGCCTCGTCGCCTCCCGCCCCGGCCCGCACCTCCAGGATGGCGTTGCGGTAGTCGTCCGGGTCCTTGGGCAGCAGCATGAGCCGGGCCTGCTGGGTCTTTTCCGCCATTTGGGGCTCCAGGGTTTCCAGTTCTTCCCGGGCCATTTGGGCCATCTCCGGATCCCCGCCCTGAACCATTTCCTCAGCCGCCTGAATTTCGCCGGCCAGCTTGCGGTATTCCCCGGCAAACTGGGCCAGCTCCCCCATCTGGGCGTGCTCCCGCATCAGCTGCTGAAACAGCGGCGCGTCGGCGATCACTTCGGGCAGGGTGATGCGGATGGACAGCTCCTCGTACCGGCCCTCCACCGCTTCCATTTGGCGCAAGATGCGCGCCTGCTCGTTATCCTGCAATGCTCTATCCCCTTCAATATCGTTTTTCCACGACCCGCTCAATGCCCGGCAGGTCCCGGTATAGGGCGCACCCGCCCCCCAACAGCTCCGCCACCTGGTGCGCTTGGCCCGCCCCCACCTCCAGCAGCAGCCAGCCCCCCGGCTTTAGCGCCCCCGGCGCTTCCACCGCCAGCCGCCGGTAAAAGTCCAGCCCGTCCGCCCCGCCGTACAGGGCCATGGCCGGCTCAAACCGCACCTCCGGCTGCAACGCGGCCATATCCGCCTCGCTGAGATAGGGCGGGTTGCATAGAATCACGTCGAACCGGAGCCCCGCCGCCGGGGCCAGCAGGTCCCCGTGGAGAAAGGCCACGTCCGCCCCCAGCCGCCTGGCGTTCTCCTGGGCCAACGCCAAGGCCTCCTCCGACAGGTCGCTGGCCCATACCCGCGCCTGGGGACAGGCCAGCTTCAGGGAAATGGCCAGGGCGCCGCTGCCCGTGCATAGGTCCAGCACCGCTGCCGGCCCTCGCCCCGCCCGGCAGATGCCCCGCTCGCACAGCAGCTCCGTATCCTGCCGGGGGATCAGCGCCCGCCGGTCCGCCCCGAATGCATGGCCCATGAACCAGGCGCGCCCCTGCGCGTATTGCAGGGGCATGCCGGTAAGTCGTTCTTCCAGCCAGCCCTGGGCTTTACTCAGCGCCGGCTCCTCCAGGGGACGATCCAGGGCCAAAGTGAGGGCCGTCATGCCGCCCAAGGCGTCCGCCAGCATCCACCGGGCTTCCACGGGTCCTTCCGGACTGCCCGCCGCCGTCAGCCGGGCCGCCGCCGCCTCAAGCCACCGTCTGGCCGTCATGGCGACGCTTTCCCTGAGATCCTCGCGCATCCTCCCGTACCTTTGCTCCGCTGGGCGACGGCTCCGCACCGGCGGACTCTTCCGGCGCCTGGGACGCCTGGGCGGCACCCCGGACATCTTCCCCATCATGGGATGCGTCCGCCCCCTCGGACGGTTCCTCCCCCTGCGCTCCGTTCTTGCCCAAGGGGTCCTTCATTTCCAGGGCGGCCTTCAGGGAGACCAGGGCCACCTCCAGCATACTGTCGTCGGGCTCGGCGGTGGTGATCTTCTGCACCATCAGCCCGGGCCACTTCAGCGCCCGCACCAGGGGCGTGTTCTCCGCACGGGCCAGGCCCTTGAGCACTTCGTAGGAAATTCCCGCCACCAGGGGCAGCAGGGCCAAACGGCTGCCCAATCTGCGCAGCACGTTGCCCGAATCGCTTCCAAAGAAGAGGAACACCACGATGGAAATCAGCATCACGATCACCAAAAAGCTGGTGCCGCACCTGGGATGCAGCCGGCCAAACTTGCGGGCGTTCTCCACGGTGAGTTCCTCTCCCGCCTCAAAGCAGAAGATGGACTTGTGCTCGGCGCCGTGGTACTGAAACACCCGGCGGATTTCCTTCAACTTGGAGCACAGGTACACGTACAGCAAAAACACCGTCATGCGCACCGCGCCGCCGATGAGGTTCAGGGCCAGCTTGTTGGTGATGAACAGCTTGCACAGCGCCTCAATCCCCGTGGGCAGGGCGAAAAACAGCGCCACTGACAGGATGATGGCCAGGATCACCGCGCACAGGATCATCACGTCGTCCGGCTTCTTGTGCAGCGCCTTGGCCAGCTTTTTCTCAAAGGCGCTGGGCTCCTCCGCCTGGCTGCCCGCCATCTCCGCCGATTCGGCCAGCGTCTTCATGCCGTAGACCAGGGACAGCACGAAGCTGACCACGCCCCGGATGATGGGCCAGTTGAGAAAGGGATACTTATCCCCCGGCCGCACCGTCTTGCGGGTGCGGTATACGATCTTGCCGTCGCTTTGGCGCACCGCGATGGCGGTCAACCGGGGCCCCTGCATCATCACGCCCTCCATCACCGCCTGGCCGCCTACCGACACGCAGCCCTGAGGCAATCGCCCGAAAAACCAATCCTTAAATTTCTGTATGCCTTTGGCCATCTTTTTCCTCCATTATATACCGCTATGTGGACTTGAACGCCTATATCCTATTTATACCCCAAATCGGAATACGAAAAACAGACCGGACGCCGCGCCCGATCTGCATTTTCTTCCTTTTTGACGTGCAAAATCCGGCGGCCAGGGCCACCAGGCATTACATGCCGTAGCGCTTCTTGAAGCGGTCTACCCGTCCGCCGGTATCCACCAGCTTCTGCTTGCCGGTATAAAAAGGATGGCACTTGGAGCAAATATCCACGCGCAGCTCTTTCTTCACCGACCCGGTCTCAAAGGTTTCGCCGCACACGCAGCGCACCACCGCCTTGCCGTAATTGGGATGAATCTTTTCCTTCATGTGTTCTCACCTCTCTCGGAGCGGACATCAACGCGCACAAAATCCGCGCATTGCAAAGTCTATTATAGCATAAGCCCTCCGGCGGCGCAACCTTTATTCTATTTTTTACAACCCGCCCCAGTGGCTACGCCCTAGGCTATCGCCCTCGCCTTCCGGCTCCTCCCTTGATGGCCTTTTTCCCTCCCCATTTGATTTCTCCCCGCTCCGCGCCGGATCTGCTTTTTTCCATCCTTTGTTCTTCCTCCCGGCAGAGGTGCCCGGAAGCGCCGCCGCCCTTCGGCGGCGGCGCTTCCGGGCCGGGGGGCTCCGCCCCCCGGGCCCCCCGCGACGGCCATGCACTGGCTTATTTTGGTTTATCCCGGCTTTTGCTGCGGGGTTCTCTCCAGATGTGGTTCATAGCTCCGGCGTTTTTATTCTGGCCCAGCACTGGTGCGTGGTTCTATCCGGCGTTCATTCCTTGCCCCAGCGCTTCCGCGGCAGGGCCGCCGCCCTTGGGCGGCGGCCCTGCCGCGCCCGGGGGGC
>DVHZ01000093.1 GCA_018711685.1 Candidatus Excrementavichristensenella intestinipullorum
CTGGGGGGGATGGCCGGCCATGGGCTTGCCCATGGCCGGCCATCCCCCCCAGCCCCTTTTTAAAAGGTCACGCGCACCTGATTGACCTCCTCATGATAGGCATACTGGCTGCTCTGGGTGCGGCTGAGGGCCAGCTTGACGCTGAGGGCGTCGCCCTGGGTCAAGGGATCGAAGGCCGGGCCGGGCCAGCTGATGACCGCTTCGCACCGGCCGCCGTCCTCGCTGCAGGCCGCGTCGAAGGTCACCGGCCAGGGGCCGCTGTCGGGAAGGACGGGCAGGATCACCGCCACGCACAGCTCCTCGAAGATTTGCTGATACTTGCGCGCCTGCCGTTCTCCCAACAGCTGTCTGCGGGCGAAGGCCTCGATCTGGGCGGCAGCGGCGATGAAGTCGAAGGTCTTGGCCTGGATTTCCAGGTGGAAGGTCTTTAGGCGGTGGACGAAAGCGCGGCAGCGCTGGGTCTTGGGCCCTTCGAAGATCTGCTGGGGGGAGCCCTCCTCGTAGATCAGGCCCTGGTCCATGTAGAATACCCGGTTGGACACGTCTCGGGCGAACTTCATCTCGTGGGTGACGATGAGCATGGTCAGCCCCTGCTCCGCCAGCCGCCGGATGACCGAGAGCACTTCGCCCACCATGGTGGGGTCCAGGGCGCTGGTGGGCTCGTCGAAGAGGATGATCTGAGGTTCCATGGCCAGGGTACGGGCGATGGCCACCCGCTGCTTTTGGCCGCCGGACAATTCGTCCGGGTAGTTCCAGGCCTTTTCCACCAGGCCCACCTGTTGCAGCAGGGCGATACCCCGGTCATAGGCGTCCTGGCGGCTCAGGCCTAGCAGTTCCACCGGGCCCAACATAAGGTTTTCCACCACCGTCAGGTGGGGAAACAGGTTAAAGGACTGGAACACCATGCCCATCTGCCGCCGGATGACGCTGAGGTTTTGGGGCTTGGCCCCGATGAGCTGCTGGCCCAGCACCTGAATACTGCCCTGGTCCGGCTCTTCCAGCCGGTTGAGGCAGCGCAGCAGTGTGCTCTTTCCCGTGCCCGAGGGGCCGATCACCGCGATCACGTCGCCCCGGCGCACCTGGGCGCTCACGTCCTTCAGGGGCGTGACGTTGGAATAACTCTTCTTCAGGTGCTCTATCTGGATCACCGGCAGGTTCTGGCTCTGCCCGCCGCCTGCGGTGGCCGGGCTCGCCTCGCCAGTTGGGGCGTTCTCCGGATGGGTGCTCCCCTGGAGGGGCGCGGTGGGCTGCACGCCTTTCAGGGTTCGGGGCCGGCGCTTGGGGTCGATGCGCATTTCTAGCAGCCCCAGCAGGCTGGTGAGGGCCCAGGCCAGCAAAAAGTAGATGGCGGCGGTAACGATGAGGGGGAAGAAGGCCTCGAAGGTGCGGCTGCGGATCAGGTCGGTGGCCTTGGTCAGGTCCTCCACGGCGATATAGCCCACGATGGATGTCATCTTCACCATGGAGATGAGCTCGCCCTTGTACACCGGCAGGGTATGCCGGGCCGCCTGGGGGGCGATGATCTTGAGGAAGCTCTTGGAACGGCCCAGGCCCAAAGCGGCGGCGGCCTCCCACTGACCCCGGTCCACCGCCTGAATGCCGGTGCGGATCATTTCGGACACGTACACCCCGAAATTGATGGCAAAGGCGGTGATGGCCACCAGGATGCCGTCCACCCGGGCGCTGGCGAACACCACATAGAACAGCACCATCAGCAGCACCAGCAGGGGCACGCCCTGGATCAGGCGGATAAAGGCGGCCGTGATTCCGGACAGCGCCTTATAGCGGCTGCGGCGGGCCATGCACAGCCCGAACCCCAGCACGGTGCCCAGCGCTGCCGCCGCCAGGGAGATGATGAAGGTAACCCCCAGCCCGGACAGGATCATCTGCCAGCGGTTTTCCTCGATAAAGGTGCGCTGAAAGCTGGCGGCCAGTCCCGCCCAGAAGCCCTCTGCCGCCTGTTGTTCCTGGCCCTGGATACCCAAGTCCTCCCCCCGCACCATCAGCACCACGCCGCCGCTATAGTGGGCGGTCGCGAAGTCGATGCTCTCCATGCGCTCCTGGGTAATGATGATGGAGCCGGAGATGATGTCCGCCCGGCCGCTGACCAGCATGGGGATCAGGGCGCCAAAGTTGGCCTGGGCGATCTCCAGTTTCATGCCCAGGTCCCTGGCGATCATGGTCACCAGTTCCACCTCATAGCCCAGGGAAGCGCCGCCTTCTCCGGTGTAGCTCATGGGCTCCAGGGAGGGGTCGTGGACGTAGCGCAGCGTGCCGTTTGGCGCGTCGTAGGCCTCCTGGGCGATGGTCTTGACGCTCTCGTCGGCGCCCAGCCATTTTGCCTCCAGCGCGTCCAGCACGCCCTGCTGCCGGTATTCCTGGATGAGGGCGCTCACCTGGCCGGTGAGGGCGCTTCCCTTGGCCAGGCCCAGGCCGTAGCTGCCTGCAGACAGGGTTTCCGGGAAGATGGCCAATTCCGGCTGACGGGCTGTCGCCAGCTTGGCCAAGGGAAGGTCGGAAACCAGCGCGTCCAGGGCGCCGTTTTGCAGCGCCAACAGCTGGGAGGGCAGGTCGTCGTAGTAGCGGATGTCCACCTGGCCCACGGTCTGTTCCAAGATTTTTTCGTATATCGAGCCGGTGGTCGTGCCGATGGTCGTGCCCTGGAAGTCCGCCAGGTTTTGGAAGCGGGCGGCGGTATCCACTTTGGCCACCACCGCCACGATGCCCCCCACGTAGTCCGGCTGGGAGAAGTACACCCGCTGGGCCCGCTCCTCGGTGACGGTGAACCCGGCCGCTCCCGCGTCGTACTTGCCCGCTTCGATGCCCGCCACGAAGGCGGTAATCTCCACGTCGTGGATGTTGAGCCCGTAGCCGTAGGCCTGGCAGAACCGCACCATGATGTCCACGTCGTAGCCCACGATCCGGCCCTCCTTTACGTAAGCAAAGGGGGCGCTGCTGCCTTTGGCCGCAAACTCCAATGTGCCGTTGGGGGCGGACAATTCTCGCCAATCCGCCACGGTCTTTAGGCTCTCGTCGGCGCCGAACCAGATCGCCTCGATCTGCTCCAGGGTGCCGTCCTGCTGGATTTGGGTGAGAAACTGGTCCATCTGGTCCCGCAGCAGCGCGCCCTTTTCGCTCTTGGGAAAGGCGAAGGCGTAGCCGTCCTGGGTGAGGGGCTGATCCAGGTAGGTGATCCCCGGATTTTCCTGGCACAGCACCCGAGCCATGGGTTCGTCCATGAGAAAGGCCTGAATTTTGCCCTGCTGAACCGCCAGGGCCATGTCGGCATAGGCGCTGTAGTATTCCTTTTGGGCGTTTTCGATAAACTGGTCCGTATATTGGTCGAAGGTGGAACCGGTCATCACCCCGATATGCTGGCCCCTCAGCTGGCTGAGTTGGGTGATCTGTTGGGGCTGCTCTTCCTGCTGCCCGTTGGCGCAGCCGGCCAACAGCGCTGCCGTCAGCATCAGGCAGAGCAGCGCTAACCAGGAGCGAAGGCGAAAGGATTTCATAATTTGGCTTTTCCCTCCAATTTCTTCCAGTCCAACGTCCCAAGCCATGCGCTGCCAGATCCGCTGGTAGGTAGGATCGGCCCCGGGATGTCATCAATCAATCCAGCAACATCCTCAGGGGGTGTACCGGCAGCACGCCTCCCCTACGGCCCAGGGCCATAGGGATGTATCTTCATCTTGCGGTTTGGGGACATGGGGATACCCTCCTCACGGCCTGGGGGTATTCTCTGATTGGGGACTTGGATTATCGGATAATCCCACGGTCGCGGGCCAGCGCCTCTATGCTCCGGTCGTAGGTGGCTTCCGCCGCCTTGGAAAAGAAGCAGCCGGGCACCCCCTCGTCATGATCCCGGTGATGGGCCACGCAGGCGCAGCACTTGCCGTGCCTAGGGCAATCGTAGGTACAGGGGCACTCCCGCTTGTTATCGCACTTTTGTTCCATCGCTGTTTTCCCCTCTCTGCCTTTTCCGGCGCCTCGGCTAGCTGCCTGGCGCCCTTTGCTCCGTCACCATGTTAAGACATCCCCGGGTTATTTTTAAAGCCCTTGCGTAGAATTCGCCTTCCCCAGCACAAAATTTGTTGCGTCTTTCCCCGCCGGGCCAAGGCATTGCCCCATATCCCAATTCGTGGTATAATGATGGCGGAGGTGGCCTATGCGCATCACACAGAGAGCCTATGGGAAAATCAATTGGGCCTTGGATGTGGTGGGTCGCCGGGAGGACGGCTACCACGAACTGGATATGCTGATGCAAACCGTAGCTCTGAGCGACGAGCTCAGTTTCGAAAGCGATGGGGCGCTTTCCCTTACCGTGAGGGGGCGGCCCGTGCCTTCCGACGGGCGCAATTTGGTGCTGCGGGCGGCTCAGGCCCTGATGGACTATACCGGCAAGCGCCACGGCGCCCGCATCCACCTGGTCAAGCATATACCCGTCCGGGCCGGCTTGGGCGGCGGCAGCGCCGACTGCGGCGCCACGCTGCTGGCCCTCAACAGGCTATGGCGGCTGAACTTGCCCCTGAAAACCCTGTTGCAGATTGGCGGCTCCCTGGGCGCTGACGTACCCTTCTGCATGGGCGTGGGGCTGGCCCGGGTGCGGGGCGTGGGCGAACGGCTGCTGCGCATGGAGGCCAAGCAGCGCTTCCCCCTGGTGATCCTCCATCCCGGCCCCGGCCTGAGCACACCCCAGGTCTTCGGCCAATGGGACCGGATGGGCCAGCGGGGGTTGTCCCTCTCCCTGGACCAGGCCCAATCGGCCTTGGCTTCGGGGGATTTGGCCGCCTTTTCCCGGATGACCGGCAACGCCCTGGAACCCCCCGCCATGACCCTCTTGCCGGAAATCTGGCAAGCCCGGGACAAACTGCGGCAGTTGGGGGCGGTGGTGGCCCAGATGTCGGGCAGCGGCTCGGCGGTGTTCGGCGCTTTCGACAACTGGGAAAAAGCCCGCGCGGCCAAAGAGGTGCTGGGGTACCGGGCCATCCTCACCTGGACCTATCCCTAATGGAATTCATGTATAATTTTGCCGGAACCGGCCCAGCCTAATGCCATATCAACCGAGCGGAGGATAGGACATGGAGGCTGGATTTTTTTATGGAGATATGGTGCGGCTGCACGTACTGGCCCACAGCGATGTGGAAGCGGACCAACGCCTCAAGATGCAGGTGGTCCAAGCGGTACGGCGCAGAGCGGTTCGGGTGGTCAGGGGCGCGGCGGACGCCGGCCAAGCTTATGAGCGCCTATACCGGGCCCAAGGTGCGCTGCGCCGCTGCGCCGCGTGGGCGGCGCGGCGGCGGGGCTTTTTCGGGCCGGTTGCGGTGGAAATGGGGGTATTCCCCTTTCCTCGTCGGGAATATGGCGGCCAGATAGCGCCGGAGGGCCTGTACCGGGCAGTGCGGGTGAAGTTGGGCGCGGCGGCGGGGCGCAATTGGTGGTGTGTGCTCTATCCCCAGCTGTGCGCTGTAGAGGAGAGTTGCGCCCAGGCCCTAGCCAGCCCCGAAGCCATCCATTTCTATTCCAGCATAGGCCGCTTTGTGCGCCAGCTGCTCCAGGGGGTGGGGCTATGCTGAGGCGGCTTCGCAGGGGCGCCGCCCTAGCCTGCGCCCTGGTCCTGGCGGCGGCCCTGGTCCTTCCCGCCCAGGCCGCGGTAGTGTTGGACATTGGGAGCCGGGGCGAAAACGTGCGCAAGGTACAGCAGCGGCTCATTCAGTGGGGATATATGACCGGCAGCGCCGACGGGGTATACGGCGCGCAGACCCAGGCGGCGGTGAAGCAGTTCCAGCGCAAGTACGGCCTTACCGCCGACGGGCGGGTGGGTCCGGCCACCGCCGCCAAGATGGGAATCACCCTGACCAGTTCCGGCAGCGGCGCCTCGTCCAGCGCCACAACCGCCAGTATCGTGTCCAGCGATCACCGGCTGCTGAGCAAGCTGGTATACGCCGAGGCCCGGGGCGAGCCCTACAAGGGGCAGGTGGCGGTGGCGGCGGTGGTGCTCAACCGGGTAAAGAGCAGTTCCTTCCCCAACACCATTTCCGGGGTGATCTACCAGAAGGGCGCTTTCAGCTGCGTTACCGACGGGCAGATCAACCTGACCCCCGACGACACGGCCATCCGGGCCGCCCGGGACGCCATGAACGGCTGGGACCCCACCGGCGGCTGCCTGTATTACTATAATCCCAAGACCGCCAGCGACCAATGGATACGCACCCGCACGGTCAAGACGGTAATCGGCAACCATTCCTTCGCGGTATAGGAGGGATCAACGTGACACTTCTTTACGGACACAAGCGGCGCAAGGAAGCGCTGGTGGCCATCTTGGCGGCGCTGTGCCTGGCGTTGGCGGTCACCGGCTACGCCCAGGAACGGCGGGTGCGGGCGCTAACCCTCCAGGTGAGCGCCACCTACCACAAGGCCCTCTACGAGGCGGCGGAACTGCTGGGCGGGGTGCGCCTGGGTCTGGAAAAATTTATGGTGTCCAGCAGTCCCGCCCAACGCCAGGCCATTTTGAACGACATGGCCCGCCAGGCTGAAGGCGCTCAGGACGATTTGTCCTTGCTGCCCTCGGACCACCCGGCCCTGGACGGCGCCATCAAATTCGCCAACCAGGTTTCCGATTACGCCAGCGTCCTGGCCCAGCAAATCGGAGGCGGCGGGCAGTTGAGCCAGGACGATTTAAGTCAGCTTCAGGGACTGCACACCAGCTGCGTCAAGCTGCTGGATCAACTGGAGACCCTGGCCCAGGCCTACGAGCGAGGCGAGCTGCAATTCCCGGTGGAGCAGGAGGACCTGCGCTCCGCCGCCCAAAGCACCCAAGATACCCAGCCCTTGGTCAGCTATCCGGTGCTGCTATACGACGGGCCCTTCTCCGACGGAAAGCCGGAGGGGCAGGTGCAGGCGCCCGGCAGTCCGGTCACCCAGGAACAGGCCGCCCAGGCGCTGAAGGACTTTATCGGCGCTCAGCGGGTGAGTCAGGTACGGCTGGTGGGCGAATCTCAAATTCTGTCCGAATGCTATGAGTTTGAGGCCGATACCGAGTCGGGCGTACTGGAAGCGGGGGTCACCAAGGCCGGCGGGCATGTGCTGTATATGCTGCCCACTAGCGCAGTGGATCAGGTGAATCTGTCTCAGGCCGAGTGCATCGATTTAGGCGCCCAATTCCTGGCAGCCAAGGGCTATGGAGATATGGCGGTAAGCTATTGGCGGCAGCAGGACGGCATCCTCACCGTGAATTACGCCGCCCAGCAGGATGGGGTGATCCTCTATCCTGACCTGGTGAAGCTGCAGATCTCCATGGCCAACGGCCTGGTGGTGGGGCTGGAGGCGGGCAATTACCTGCGCAACCACGTAAGCCGCGCCTTGCCCCTTCCTCTGGTAAGCGAGGAGCAGGCCATGGCTCAGCTAAACGGCGCCCTGTCGGTGGAGCGCATCCGCCGCTGCGTCATTCCCCTGGATGTGGGGGAAGCCCAATGCTGGGAGGTGACCGCCCGATTCCAGGGCGGCAACCGCTACCTGATCTATCTGGATACCCAGACCGGTCAAGAGCGCAGCATCCTCCAGGTGGTGGAGCAGGAAGACGGCATCCTCACCCAATAATGTTCCGGGTTTGTTCATCTTTTCGCGGCAAAGACGCCACCTGCCCATGCTATGATAGGATCATGGCCAACGCAGCCGGTTCGTTTGTCGCCAGCGATGGAGGGGAGGAACCCGGTATCCCCGGCCCATGGGCCGGCGGAGACATGTTCCTCATCGCCCGAGATACGTCCGGCCAAAAGCACACGCTAAGGCGGCGCCGTCCTGACCGGCGCCGCCTTTCCGTAGCCTTCTGACCGCCTTAGCCCCACGGACCAGGCGCGGCGGGAACCGTTTACCATTCTTCCGGCCGGTCCCGCTCCGGCGCCGCCCCTTGCCCGGGCGCCTCCTGGGGCCCTTCCTCCAGCCAGTTGTCGAAGGGTGGGCCCGCCTCGTTGAGGCCGCCTTCTCCCCTCAGCTGATAGGTTCGCTCCCTGCGCATACTGATGGTGGTTTTGCCCGCCATAAGCACGCTGTCCAGCAGCAGCATGTTCAACATGCCCGTTTGCCTGGCCAGCGCCTGGGTTAGTTCCACGTCCCAGTGCTCTATGGTCAGGTTGCCCTTGCGCCGCCACTGCACCAGCACCGCGCACTGAGCACGATGGAAGATCAGCGGTTCCATCAGGTCCCGCAGCGCCACCCCGCGCCGGTTGCTCCCCCGGCATACCAGGGTACTGCCCAACAGGTGTCCGCTCAGGTTGGTGCTGAAGATCCACATCTGCTCCTCGGTCACGCCCTTAAACAGTTGGGCGCAGTGCTTCTCTACCAGGGCCAATTTGTCGAATTTGGGCCGGTCCTTCAGCGATAACTCCGCGTAGCGCTTGGCCGCCCGGTTCAGCAGCGCCAGCCAGGCGGCGCTGCATTGCCCCAGCCCCGGCATCGCTTCCAGCTGCTCCTGGGGCGCCTCCATCACGCCGCCCAGGCTGCCGAATTTCTCCGTCAGGGTATGCGCCAATGGGTTCACATCCCGCTGAGGCAGCACGGGAAAGAGCAAAAGTTCCAGCGCCTCATGGGGCTGAAAGGAGGCCAACCCCTCCTGCTCGGCCCGCAGCCTGAGCCGGCTTCTATGGCCTTTATGGGTGTGCTCCACAGCCATACCCGTCACATCCTTCGTATACGCCTATTGTAACACACCGCCGCGCCGGGAGCAATGGCGCATTTTTTCCCGGCTAGGGGAATAGCTTGAAGGGGAGACGCGCAAGATGGGGGGAGAGCGGATGAAAGAACAGCGTCCCGAAGCCCCGGCCAGGCCCCACAGCCTGACCCTGGACGAGCGCAGCCGGGCGGTGATCACCGGCGTGGAGGATGTAGACAGCTTTAACGAACAGATGATCGTGCTCAACACCACCGCGGGGGCCATGACCCTGATGGGGGACCAGCTCAATGTGTCCAAACTCAACCTGGAGGAAGGGCAATTGGTGATCCAGGGGCACATCGCGGCCCTGGAATACGACGAGCGCAAGCCCCGCGCCAGGGGATCGGCTTTGGCGCGGTTGTTCAAGTGATGCTGTACGCCACCATCGGCCAGTGGCGGGTATTCCTGTTCATGGCCCTGGCCGGGGCCGGGGCGGGGTGCTGGTACGGGCTCATCCTGCGGGCAGGGCGGCTGATGGTTCCGGGGCCTTGGCTTCACGCCCTGCTGGACCTGTTCAGCGCCTTGGGCATCTGGATCATCCTCACCTGGGCCCTGCTGGCGGCCAACTACGGCCAGCCCCGGGCCTATGCCCTGGCTGCTGCGGCCCTGGGCTTCGCGGCGCAGCGCCTCACCCTGGCGCCCTTGGTCAGCTGGATCCTTCGCCTGCTGGGCCGGGTGTCGGGTTGGGTTGTGGTAGCCATTTCCAGGCCCGTCTGGGTAAAAAATATTTTTCGATAGGCAGGAAATTGTCGTCTTATGTCGTATATAGTAAATTGTTTGCGCTCAACCAAACCGACCTTGCTGAAATGGGGTGCCGCTGTGGGCAGGAAACGCATCATTAAGCCGCGCTTTTGGGTGCTGATGATGAGCGCGTTGGTGCTGGTGTTTACCTGCGTCTATATTTCCCAGGGCAGTTATATCGCCCAGCAGGAAGCGCGCATCCGGGAATTAGAGGACGAGTACGCTCAAAAGCTGGGCGATAACCAGCTGCTGGAGCGGAAAATCGCCTTTAGCAAGACCGATGCCTACGTGGAACGGGTAGCCCACGACCAGCTGGGCCTGCTCAAGTCCGACGAGATCCGCTTTGTGGCCTCGGGACAAGCCGCCGGTTCCGTTCAGGACGCTTCTTCCTATGCCCAATAGCCCCATCTTCGCCGTGCTGGACGTAGGCTCCAATTCGGTGCGCCTGTTGGTTGGTCAGTGGGCCCAGGGGCGTCCAGTTCCATTGCATACCCAAAAAATCACCACCCGCCTGCTTTCCGGCATGGCGGGCGGTTTGCTCTCCCCCGCTTCCATTCGCCGCACCGCCCAGGCCATCGCCCAGTTGGCGGACCAAGCCCGCGCCATGGGCGCCGCCCAGGTGGAGGGCTTCGGCACCAGCGCCATGCGGGACGGCGGCAACCGGGATGCGCTCATCGCCCTGGCCCGCAATGCCGGCGTGGAACTGAGAGTGCTCTCCGGGGAGGAGGAGGCTGGTCTAGCCTATGCCGGGGCGGCTCCCCAAGGCCGGCGGGGCGTGGTGGACATCGGCGGCGGCTCTACCGAGTTGTTGGCCGGTAAGGACGGAGCGCCCCTGGCCGCCTATTCCGCCCAGATGGGCGCGGTGCGCCTGGCGGAAGCCCTGGGCGGAGATTTGCGCCCAGGCCCCATGCTGGACCGTGCCCGCCAGGCCTTGGCCCCCGCCTGGGCCGCCGTAGCCTCCTGCCCCGTGGAGGGCTGGGTAGGGGTGGGGGGCACCATTACCTCCCTGGCCGCCCTGGATCTGGCCCTGGTCCCTTACGACCCGGACAAGGTCCAAGGCCATCCCCTGACCCTTCAGGGAGTGCAGGCCCAATTCCAGCGCCTGTGCGCCCTGGACCTGGCCCAGCGCCAGGCCCTGCCCGGACTGGATCCCGCCCGGGCCGACATCATCCCCTTCGGCGCGGCCATTTTGCTTTCCTTCTTCCATCTCAGCGGCACGGACCGGCTCCTGGCCAGCGACCAAGACAATTTGCTGGGCTACGCCCGCCGCTTTCTACCGCCCGGGCCCTAGGAATCCATTTTTGTTTATGCAAAGCCGCGCCCTCCTTTAGGAGAGAGCGCGGCTTTCGTTATGTCCTCAGGGAAGCGTTATTCCGCCAGGTCTGCCTCCGGCCCAGGGATCGCAGTGGGCATATAGGCCACTAGCGTAGCCACAGGCGACGAGGTGGGCGCGGGGCTAGCCTCCGGCACGGGGGTAGTCTCCGGCACCGGGGTGGTTTCCGGCGCGGGGGTGGTTTCCGGTGCGGGGGTGGTTACCGGCGCGGGGGTCTCCTCCGGGGCCGGGCTGGGGGTGGGCGTGTAGCCTTTGGGTACTACGGTCACCACGCAGGTGGCTTTGATGCCGCTGGGGGTAGTGGCAGTGATGGTGGCGGTACCCACCTTCTTGGCGGTCACCTTGCCCTTAGAGCCCACGGTGGCGATCTTCTTGGCGTCGCTCTTCCAGGTCACCTTGGTATTGGCGTACTGGGGGCCGGTGGTGGCGGTGAGCTTCAGGGATTTGCCCTTCTCCAGGGTGATCTCGCTGTGGCTCAGCACCAGCGTCTCGGCGGGCAGGGGCTTCTTGGGGGTGACGGTGACCGGCACCACCATCTCCAGGGTGTTGTCGGGGCCGTAGAGGATGCGCACTTCGCCCTGACCCATGGCCTTGCCGGTGAAGGTGAGCTCGATCTTATAGGTGTAATTCTTCCGGGTCACCTTGACCAGGCTCTCGTCGGGCAGCTGGATCTGGGCGGCCTTACGGGCCTCCTCGTCCTTGGGGAACTTGATGGTGAGGGTGGTCTTTTTGCCCTCTTTGACGATGACCTCGTCCTTGCCCAGCTCGGGCACGGTTACCGGCTTCTTGGCGGTGACGGTGACCGTCACCACCGCCTCCAGGGCGTTATTCGGGCCATACTTCACCCGGAACTGGGTAGAGCCGGCGGCCACGCCGGTGACGGTATAGGTGATGTCCTTTTCTCCATCCTTCCGCTCCGCCTTGGCCACGGCCTGATCCGGCGTCTCCACCACGGCGGCTTCTTTCGCCGCGGCGTCGGCAAAGGTCAGGGTGAGGGTAGAGGCTTCCCCCTCCTCGATTTGGATGGACTGCTGGCTCACGTCCAGCGTCTTGGCCACCACGGTAACCGGTATGATGCGCTCCAGGGTATTGTCCGGGCCGTACAGGATGCGGAACCGGCTCTCGCCCTCGGCCACCCCGGTGATGGTATAGGTGACGTCGTACTTATTATCTTTGCGGGAAACCTTGGCTATTTTGCTGCTGGGCACGTAGATGGTGGGGTTCTCCCAGCCGTCTTCGTCCTGATAGAACTGAATTTTCAGCGTAGTGCTCTTGCCCACCTCCACCGTAACCTGATCCTTATCGGTGACCACGTCGGTGAGCACCTTGGGCTGGGCCGCCTGGGCCAGCGCGGGCAGGCAGGCGGCGCTGAGCAGCAGGGCCAGGGCCAGCAGCCAGGCCGCCGCGCGGTTCAACTTGTTCATGGATATTCCCTCCATCCTTCTTTATACTTGGGTTATACCAGACTCCAAATATCCCGGGCATAGTCCGCCACCGAGCGGTCGGAGGAGAACTTGCCCGCCCCCGCGATGTTGTAAAGGGCCATTCTGGCGAAGCCCTCCCGATCGCGGTAGGCGCTGTAGGCCTTCAGGCGCGCTTCCAGATAGGGCCTGAAGTCCTTGAGCACGAAGTAGTGGTCCGGGGCGTGCCAGCTGGCCCCGTCCAGCAGGGCGGTTTTCAGCTCGGCGATATCCCCTTCCGGGTCCTGGAAGGTGCCGTCATCCAAGGCGTCTACCACCTGGCGGAGCAGTTCATCCGCCTCGTAGAGCCGGCGGGGTTCGTAGTGCCCGGCCAGGGCCTGGATCTCTTCCACCGTAGCGCCGAAGATGAAGTTGTTCTCCCGGCCCGCCTGCTCCACGATCTCCACGTTGGCCCCGTCCAGGGTGCCCAGGGTGAGGGCGCCATTGAGCATCAGCTTCATGTTGCCGGTGCCGCTGGCCTCGGTGCCCGCCGGGGAGATCTGCTGGGAGATGTCGGCGGCGGGGATGATGCGCTCCGCCCAGGTGCAGTTGTAGTTGGCCACGAACACCACCCGCAGCTTGTCCCGCACCTCCGGGTCGGCGTTGATCTTGGCGGCCAGCTGGTTGATCAGGCTGATCACCGCCTTGGCCCGGCGGTAGCCCGGCGCAGCCTTGGCCCCGAACACGCAGCAGGCGGGCGTGAAATCGGGCAGCTGCCCCGCCTTGAGCATCCGGTACATGGCCAGGATGCACAGGCCGTTCATCAACTGGCGCTTGTATTCGTGGAGCCGTTTCACCTGCACGTCAAACAGGAAATCCGCCTCCAGCTCCACCCCCTCGCTGCGCTTCACCCATTGGGCCAGCTGCTTCTTTTTCCCGGCTTTCACCGCCAGGAAATCCCGGCACAGCGCCGGGGTGATCTTGTCCCGCAGCCCCTCCAGCGCGTTTAAATCGGTGAGGAACCGGTCCGAGCCCAGGGTATCCTTCAGCAGGGCGGTAAGCTCCGGGTTGCACAGCCCCAGCCACCTGCGCTGGGTGATGCCGTTGGTCACGTTGAGGAAGCGCTGGGGATAGCGCTCATACCACTCCCGGAACACCTGGTCCTTGAGGATTTGGGTATGGATGCGGGCCACCCCGTTCACCGCGTGGCTGGCGTACACCGCCAACTCCGCCATGTGTACCCGGCCTTCCCGGATCACCGACAGCTGCCAGCCATGGCCCCGCAGCCGCTGGTCGATGCGGCGCAGGACCGGGATCAGCTGGGGCGCTACCGCCGCCAACAGCCCCTCGTCCCACACCTCCAGGGCCTCCCGCATCACCGTATGGTTGGTGTAGGAGAAGGTATCCCGGGCGATCTCAAAGGCCCGGTCAAAGCCCAGCCCCTTTTCCATCAGCAGGCGAATCAGCTCGGGAATGGCCATTACCGGATGGGTGTCATTCAATTGGACGGCGAACAGCCGGGAAAAGTTGCCAAAATCCGTGGCAATATTGGGGCACTGGCGCAGCATATCCTGGATGGACGCGCTGGAGAGCACGTACTGCTGCTTGAGGCGCATCAGCTTGCCCTGGCGCTGGTCGTCGTTGGGGTAGAGGAACTTCACGATGTCCTCGGCCCGGTTCTTATCCTTGCTGGCCTGGGCATAGCGCTGGGCGTTGAAGGCGTCAAAGTCGATCTCGTGGAGGCTTTCGGTCTGCCACAGGCGCAGGGTGCCCACCACGCCGTTGCGGTAGCCCAGCACCGGCATGTCGTAGGGCACCGCCTTGACCGGCAGCCCCTTCATGGGCACCACCACCGCCAGTTCCTCCCGGCGCACGCTCCAGGGATCGCCCTGCCGCGTCCAGTCGTCGGGCTCCTCCTTCTGGCGGCTGTCCTGGAACAGCTGCTTGAACAGGCCATAACGGTAGCGCAGACCGTAGCCCACCAGGGGCAGGTCCAGGGCGGCGGCGCTGTCCAGATAGCAGGCGGCCAACCGGCCCAGGCCGCCGTTGCCCAGGGCCGCGTCCTCGATGTCCTCCATCTGGGCCAGGGGCGCGCCCTGGGCCTCAAACAGCGCCCCCACCTGGTCCAGTACCCCGGCGCAGTACAAATTGTTGAACACCTGCCGGCCGATCAGGTACTCGGCGGACAGGTAGCATGCCTGGCGCTTGCCTGCCCGGCGCGCCTCCGCCGCCCGCCACAGGGGGGCAATTTCCTCCATCACCGCCCGGCCCAGGGCCATGTGCAGCTGGGCCGGGCTGGCCTCCTGCAAGGGAATGCGATGCAAAAGCATCAGGTTATCCTGGGTGCGCGCCATGACGCGCTGGGAATCAATCATTGGATGGTCCCCCTCTCCGCTTGTTGGTTGAGCTTGGCGATGCGCCGGGCCAGCGCCTCATCCGCCGCCCCCGGGGCCATCCGCCAGCGCCAGTTGTCGCCCCCAACGCTGCCGGGCAGGTTCATGCGGGCCCAGGTGTCCAACCCCAGGTAATCCTGCATGGGGATCACCGCGATGCGGGCCCGGCTGGCCAGCACCGCCTTCACCATGGCCTGCACCACCTGGCTGTCCTTCTTCACCCCCAGCACCTTGGCCGCCAGCTTGCGCTCCTGGGCGCCGGCGCTCTTCCACCAGCCCAGGGTGGTGTCGTTGTCGTGGGTGCCGGTATAATAAGCGCAGTTCTTCTTCACGTTGGCGGGCAAACCCGGGTCCTTAGGCCCGGAGCCAAAACTGAATTGGAGCACCTTCATCCCCGGGAATTCGCTCCACTTCAGCAGCCGGTGCACCTGGGGACTCTGTACCCCCAAGTCCTCCGCCACAATGCGCAGCTGGGGCAGTTCACGCTCCAGCACCCGGAACAGCGCCTTGCCCGGTCCCTTTTTCCACTTGCCCACCCGGGCGTTGGGTGCGCCGTAGTCCACCGCATAGTAGTGGGCGAACCCGATGAAGTGGTCCAGACGCACCATGTCGAACCGCCGGGCCATGGTGGCCATCCGCTTCACCCACCAGGCGTAGCCTTCCTTCTTCATGGCCTTCCAGTCGTAGCAGGGGTTGCCCCACAGCTGCCCGTCCTGGCTGAAGTAGTCCGGGGGCACGCCCGCCACCTTGACAGGCCGCCTGTCCGCGTCCAGCCGGAACACTTGGGGGTCCACCCAGGTATCCGCCGAGTCCCCCGCCACGTAGATGGGCACGTCCCCCAACAGCTTGATGCCGTTCATGTTGCAGTAAAAACGCAGTTTTTCCCATTGCCTGTCGAACAGGTACTGGACGAAGGCAAAATAATCGATCCGACCGGCCAGCTTTTCCCGCCAGTCCGCCAGCGCCTGGGGCTGGCGCATCCGCAGCGCCTTGTCGGGCCAGGCGTCCAGAGGCGCAAATTCAAAATGCTCCCGGGCCGCCTCGAACAGGGCGTAGTCCTCCACCCAGCCCTGGGCTGCCCGAAAGGCGTTCACTTCCGGCTCCAGTTTATGATACGATTGCTCAAAGGCCCGCTGCAAGAGCTGCGCCTTCTCCGCCTTCACCTGCTGGAAATCGGCTCGGCAGGGATCCTTGGGCGGCCGGGGCGGCTGGACCCCGGACACGATGCCCTCCTTCTCCAGCATCTCCCCGTCGATGAGCAGGGGATTGCCCGCGTGGGTAGAACTGCTCTGGTAGGGCGAATCGCCGTACCCTGTAGGGCCGATGGGCAGCACCTGCCACAGGGTGATGCCGCTGGCCTTGAGAAAATCCGCGAAGTCGTATGCCGCCTGGCCCAAGGTGCCGATCCCCCCCGGCGAGGGCAGCGAAGTGATATGCAGCAGTATCCCGCTCTCCCGTTCGCTCTTCATGGACCCGTCCTCCTTCACTGCTTCCAAGTATAGGCATTCCAGGCGCGCTTGTCAACGGATGCTTTCCCTTTCCCGGAAAAAGGTTCTTTATTTTTTCTTTGCCTTAGCCTGGTCTAAACTTTCTCAGGTCCTTGCACAAACGCGCCGGTACAGAAAAAAATCCCCGCCCCGGCGCGGGAATTTTCTTATCGTTCGCCCTTTTTCGCCTCCAGGCGCAGCCGCGCCCTCAGGTTTCCGGGGGGAACAGGTGGTGAAAGGCGTCGTAGCCGGTGTGGATGCGCTGCTGGGTATAGCCCAGTACTCCGAAGAAGGGCGTCAGGTCCCGGCGGGGGTGAAAGCCCTGGCGGCGCAGGGCCAGGTAGGCCTCCAGCCTTTCCTGGTCCCGGCTGACCACCACCCAGTGGAAGCGCTGGGGCAGGGGCAGATCCAGGTTTTCCTCGTGGTAGGCGACGAGGCCGTGGCGCTGGGCCATGGTCATGGCCTCTTGCCCCACCTGGGCGTAATCCTGGTGGGTGAGGGGCGGGGACAGGGCCAAGGGTTTGGCGCCCCCGGCCACGCACTCGCAGAAGGCGGCCACCATGCCCAGGATAAAGCTGTTCCTGTCCATAGGCGTCATAGGTTTTTCTCCTTTTCTTCCCGGCGGAAATCCCGAGGGGAAAGGCCGGTGTGTTTTTTAAACAGATAGCTGAAGTAGTGGGGATCGTTATAGCCCACGGCGTAGGCCACGTCGCTGGTGCGCATGGCGGTGGAGGTGAGCATCTCCTTGGCCTTGCTCATGCGCACCCCGGTGAGGTATTCGGTAAAGGTGACCCCCATTTCCTGGGAAAACACGGTGCAGAAGTGGTTGTTGGACAGGGCCACGTGGTCGGCCACGTCGTGGAGGGTTACGTTGGAATCTCCGTAGTGCTCGGCGATGAACGCCTTGGCCTTGCGGATCACCGTGCCGTAGCGGTTGGAGCCCTGCCGGTCCCTAAAGCTGATGGCCTGCTCCAGCATTTGCCGGCTGATGGGCAGCACTTCCTCCAGCTTCATCATCTTGCCCCCCACCTCCTGATAGCGCAGGGCCTGGGGGATCACCTGCTCCGGCGCGCCGCCGGACTCCTTGATCATCCGGGAGGCGGCCAGCAATATGTCCACGAACATGTAATTGGCCATCATCATGGACTGGGCCGCCGACTCCCCCATGCTGGCCACGTAGTGCTCCAGGATGGCGTCCACGTCCTGAGGTCCCGCGTGGCGCAGCTGTTCCGCGATGGGGGCCACGTCCAGGTTGATCAGGGAAAAGCCCGCGTTGGCGATCACGTCCTGCATGTTCATGATGCGGGGGATGGCCCGCTTGTCATCCAGCTTGCCCATGACCACCCGGGCGTCGGCAAAGGAGTCCGGGATATCCGCTATATCGGACACCGCGTTGCCGATGGCCACCAGCAGTTTTCTTTCGGTATTGCGCTCTACATCGTACTGGGCGGCCTGGGCCAGGCCGTAGGCCCGCTCCTCCAGGTCCCCTTCGTTGTCCCCCAGCACAAGAAAGGCAAACTGTTCCCCGCTCTCGCACAGGTGAGCGGTGCCCCCGGACATGTCCGCCAGGCGCTGCAATACGCTGCGCACCTTGAGCAGCTCGTCCCGCACCGCCACCGGCTGGGAGGGCCTTAGCAGCATGACCAGGTAGCGGTTGGCCAGCAGGTTCATCTGTAGCGCCCGGGCGCGCTCCGTCACCGTATTCCCCGCAGAGCCGGTGAACAGTTCCTGGAGCAATTTTTCCTTCAGAAAGCGGCTGCTGGAGGCAAATTCCTCCCGGAAAGCCCGCAAATTGGCCTGCTGGCGCTTGTCCTCCTGGATGCGGGCGGCGATGCGCTCCAGCACCTGGAGCAGTTCCTGGCCGCTCACCGGCTTGAGCAGGTATTCCTTGACGCCCAGGGAAATGGCCTCCCGGGCGTAGGCGAAATCGTCGTAGCCCGACAGGATGATCACATACATCCAGGGCATGGTGCGCATGGCCGAGCGGCACAGCTGCAGCCCGTCCATAAAGGGCATTCGGATGTCGGTAATCAGGATATCCGGCTTGATGTCCTGGATCATGCTTAGGGCGATCTCCCCGTCTGGGGCTTCCCCCGCCAGCACGAAGTCGGTTTCCTCCCAGGGGAAATTGGAGCGGATACCCTCCCGCACCACGATCTCGTCGTCCACCAGAAACACCTTATACATTATTCCGTCCTCCTCACCGGCACGTGCAGGGAAATGGTCGTGCCCGATTGGTTGCTGTGTATCTCAATGCCCTGGGCCTGGTTGTAGTACAGCTTAATGCGCTGGTTTACGTTGTACAGGCCGTAGCCCGCCGCGCCCTCGCCGGCGCCGCCCAGGCCCTGGCGCACCTCCCGCAGGCGCTCAGGCGTCATGCCCGCCCCGTCGTCCCGCACCGACAGCCACAGCTGCCCGTCCGCCTCCCGGCCGGTGACCGTCACCAAGCCCCGGCCCCGCCGGTGCTTGATGCCGTGGTAGATGGCGTTCTCCACCAGGGGCTGCAGCAGCAACTTGAGGATTTGTTCCCCGTAGAGGGACTCGGGGATATCGATGCGGTAGTCCAAAATGTCCCGGTAGCGTATCTTCTGGATGGTCAGATAGCCGGTCAGATGCTTGACCTCCTCGGACAGGGGAATCCAGTCCTTGCCCTGGCTCAGGGAAATGCGGTAAAAGTCGGACAGGGCCCGGGTGATGTGGATCACTTCGTCGGTACGGTGGGCCTCCGCCAGCCACACGATGGCGTCCAATGTATTGTACAGGAAGTGGGGCGCGATCTGCGCCTGCAGCGTGCGCAGTTCCGCCTTCTTCAGGTTCTCCTGTTCCCGCCGGTTGACGTCGATCAGCGATTGCAGCCGGGATGCCATGCTGTTTAAACTGCTGGTCAGTTCCCTCAGTTCCTCCACCTGACTGTCCGGCGCTCGCACCCCCAGGTCGCCCCCGGCCAGGGAGGCGGCAAACTTTTCCAGTTCTTGGATGGGCCGGTGGATGGCCAGCCCCACCGACTTGCGCGCCAGGGCGGAAAACACCAAGGCGGCTCCCAGCAGCAGCACCAACGCCCACAGAAGCGCGATGACCATCCGGTGCAATTGTTCGCTAGTTTGGGCGGCCACAGCGATTTCCGCGTCCACGTAGGTTTCCAGCATTTCTCCTACCAGGGCGGCTACGCTGCGCACTTCCTCCAACGCCTCTTCGTTTTTGCTCACCGGCTCTCCCGCCTGGATCTGCTGACCGATGACGTCGATCTTGTCCACCAGGGTATCCATGGTGCGCCGGGCCACGATCAATTCTTTCAGGTTGATTTGCTGGGCTGAGGGAGTGAGCTGGTCCAACTCCCGCCTCACCTCGTTGGCCAGCAGGTACTGCTGGCCTTCTCCAAAGCTTTGCCGCCCCGCCACCACGGACCATACCTCGTCGGGAATGGTTTCCTCCACCACCGGCTTTAAGGAAGCCACCCGCTCCACCTGGCTGATAATGCCGTGATAGCGCTGGGCGTAATAGGCCATCATGGCCAGGCTCATCACCGCCGGGATCACCAATAGCGCCACCAGCACCGTAAAGGCGGAGCGCAGCCGCGCCGATATGCTGGACGCGCCGGCGTACCGGCCGTCCTTCCGCCACCGCTGGATCATCTGTCAATATCCCCTCTCCGGCAGGCTGTCCAGGTCCTCGTCGAACTCGGTAAACACCCGTTCTTCAGAGTAGGTAGCCCGCTCAATGCTCTCCCCGGCCGCCAGCTTTCTGGCCAATTCCATGATGGTATCGCCGATGAGGGGGGTACACTCCACCACGCAGTTCACCTTGCCCTCCTTGAGCAGGTCCACCGCCGCCTGTTCGCCGTCCACGGTAATGATGACGATATCCTGCCCCGGTTCCAGTCCCTTCTCCTCGATGGCCTCAATGGCGCCCAGGGTCATGGCGTCGTTGTGGGAGTAGAGCACGTCGATATCCGAATGCGCCGCCAGTAGCTGCTCCATGCATTCCTTGCCCTTGGAGCGCAAAAAGTCCCCCGACAAGCTGGCAACAATGGTGAACCGGCTGTCATCTTGGATGGCATTTCGAAAGCCCTGACCACGCTGCTTCATAGGCGTAGAA
This sequence comes from Candidatus Excrementavichristensenella intestinipullorum, assembly GCA_018711685.1. Taxonomy (GTDB): domain Bacteria; phylum Bacillota; class Clostridia; order Christensenellales; family Aristaeellaceae; genus Excrementavichristensenella; species Excrementavichristensenella intestinipullorum. The sequence continues at coordinate 20,157 of DVHZ01000093.1, forward strand.
TCAATGGTGCCGGAGATCTCCACGATGTTCAGATGCTCCGCGCCCATCTCCTGGGCCTTGCGCAGCAAAAATTGGCCCGCCTTTTCCCCTTCCGCCTGGAAATCGCTGCCCACAAAACCGGCGTACAGGCTCTCGTCCTCGGTATGAATCATCCGATCGGTGGTCAGCACCGGGATCCCCGCTTCCCGCGCCTCCATCAGCACCGTATCCCAGCCGTCTTCCACGATGGGCGCGAAGGCGATCACGTCCACCTGATAGGCGATAAAGGAGCGAATGGCCTTGATCTGCTTTTCCTGCTTTTGCTCCGCGTTCTCATACATCAGCTGGATTCCCGCCCGCTGAGCGGCTTCCTGCACCGACCGGGTGTTTCCCAATCGCCAGGCGCTCTCCGAACCCAGTTGGGCGAAACCCAGCAGCAGCGCCTCCTCCTCCGAATCCCGTCGGGGTGCGCCGGCGCATCCCCCTAGGGTCAGAAGCAGGGCCAGGATTAGCGGCAGGACACGTAGCGCTTTTGCCACAAAAAGCCACCCTTTCCTGTGGTAATATTTTTATTATAACGTCCATGCTTGTTTTTTGTCAAATACCTATTATCAGAATTCCTATCTTCGTTCGCCTTCATGGTAAAAAAAAACGGCGGGAATTACTCCCGCCGGGTACCAGGGGGGTGACCGCCCTAGCAGATCTTCAACAGCATGGTATGGGCGCCGTCCATCTCCACCACCAGCAGCCCTTCCTTTTCCAGCCGCTTCATGACGTCGCTGAAGCGCTTAAAGCCGATCTGCCGCTCGTCGAAATCCGGATAGTCGGCCTGAATGGCGCTCTTCAGGATGGACGGGTTGATGCGTTCGAAGCCGTCCTGCTTGAACCGGGCCAGGTGCTCGGTAAACGCCTGAATCCAATTGGCCTTATTCAGCTGGGGCGCGGGGACATCGGAGGAGGTGAGGCTGATCTTCACCGCCGAGTTCTCAGTCCATACCTTCAGGTTATTGCTCTTCTCCGCCAGCTGGTTCAGCAGCTTGCCAAAGGTGGCGAAGCCGTAACTGCGCTCATCGAAGTCCGGGCGCAGGCGCATGATGGTATCCTTCAGCTCGCTGGCGTACATCATGTCCTCGTCCTGGTCCGACAGGATGGTCTCCACCAGCGTAATCATCTCCTGGATGTCGCTGGGAGCCTCCTTTTCCTTGCTGCTGGGCTTGGGCGCCTGCTTCTTGATGGCCACCGACTCCAGAAAAATAAACTCGTTGCACGCCTTGATGAAAATGCCCGAGGCCACCTCGCTGCGGCTGATGCCCAGCACGTGCTTGCCCATGGACTTGAGCTTGCCCACCAGGGGCGTGTAGTCGCTGTCCCCCGACACGATGCAGAAGGAATCGATCAGCGAGTTGGTGTAGGCCACCTCCAGCGCGTCGATCACCAGCTGAATGTCCAAATTGTTCTTCTGGGCCTTGCCGTAACGAATGGAGGGGACCACGTAGAAGGTGTTGGACAGCAGGCATTCCTTGAGCTGGGTATACCGGTCGGTATAGCCGTATACCTTGCCCAGCAGAATGTCCCCCCGGATCTTCACCTTCTCGATAATATTATTAAGCATGGACTCCTTGGCCCCTGCGTTTTCCAAATCCACAAATACCGCAAAATTGGCTGTCCCCACCGTATACCCCCGTCTTCCATTCTTATTTTTTTTCAGTTTACCCCTTCTGGCGGCAATTGTCAAGAGCGCAACGCTCCTGTTCAGGCGTCTGGCAATACAGGCCCGGATTGCGCTGAATCAGGGCCACCGCTTCTTCGCCAAACACCTGCCGGTACAGGGCTAGATACCGTTCAAAGGGCGCCTGGGTCCCCTGGCTCAGCAGGATCATGTCCACCCCGTTCAGCTTCACCCGCAGCCCGGTAGGCTTATAGCCCCACCGGCGGTAAAAGGCCATCCGCTTCAGCCGCTGCGCCTGGTTCCCCGCCTTTTCCCCCGGTTCCTCCACCTCCAGGATCAGCGTCTTGCCCCGATACCGCCCTTTCACCAGCTCCAGCGCCTGGCCCCCTATCCCCCGGCCGCGGCCATCCGGCTCCACCGCCAGGTAATCCAGCAGCGCCAGCTCCTGATGCACCGCCAGAATGGCCAGTCCGGCGAAGTTCTCCCCTTCCAGCAGCGCCCAGATGTCCACCTGACCCCTCTCGCGCCCCTTCAGCATAACCCCAAAGGGCTTGCGCTCCGCATCGGGGAAGGCCCGGGCGTACAGCGCTTTCACCCGCTCCAGCCTCTCCCCCCACGCCTGTTCCAACCGCAGCTCCATCCCGTCCTCCTTTTGTTCCCATCTTCCCTTTTTCTTCCATTCTACCAGCCCCTTTCCAATCTGTCAATCTCCTGGCCTTTTCGCTCTCATTCCGCTTGCCTTTCCCCATCTTTTACGCAACTCATGAGGCTTTGCCGTCTTGACAAGGCACTCAAACTGCGTTACCCTTATCCTCAACCATACTCCCTCAGGAGAAACCGTATGAAACGTTATAAAATAAAGGAAATGGCAAATTTAATGGACATTAGCCCTTCCACCTTGCGCAATTTTGAAGAAAAAGGGCTTCTGTTTCCTCATCGCACTGCGCAAAGCGGCTACCGCCAGTTTGACCCTGTAGATTTGAATTTGCTCTTTCGCATCCGAGGTTTTACCCGTTGCGGTTTCTCCCTAGACGAAACCGCCCGGTTGATGCACAGCGAGGAGTTGATTCCCATAGCTGACGCCCTATTTCACAAAAGTCAACTTCTGGACCAACAGCTGCGCCTCATGGCATTGAAAAGTCGATATATGAAACACCGTGCCCGGCATCTACTGCGGGCGACCCGCCTGGGACGGGAATGGATCCTAGATAGCAGTCCCGCCATGTATCTATTGCCCTTCCGCACCAACAATCAAATTATGAATGAGGACGATCGGGCCCAGGTAATCCGGCGCTGGGCTTCCCTGAAGCCTTTTACCGAATCGCTATTATTATATCCATTGGAAGAAATGCGCAGCGGAAGCATGGGGTATGTTTGTGGAACCTGCATTGAAAAGGCGTACGGCGATGCCCTGGGCGTACATCCTGGCGGCCATGTATTACTTAAGGAATCGCAGCCTCTGTGCGCCTATACGTTGGTTTCGGGCGTCACCGATAGAACCGGCGTCGCCCAATCCGCCAATGATACGGCTTTCCAAGCTCGTATGCGCCAGGTGCTGCGCACTCTGGCCCAGGAGGGTTATATCCCTAAGGCCGATGCCTACGGAACGACGCTGCATACCCAAGTAAGCGTTCGGGAATATCTCCATATCAGCGAATTATGGATACCTTTGGGAAAAAAATGACGATATCTCTTGACTTTGTAGCCGCTGTAAGGTGTATGCTTATTTATGTAGGAAGCAGCCGGCGGCTTCCTTCTGCAAATAGTATGAGGAGGTTTACTTCTGCAATGAAGAGGTTCTTGGTTTTCATCCTTGCTCTGGTCTTCATGTTTCCCGGAGCTGCACTAGCGCAGCAGGACAGTTATACCGCCTCCAGTGATGGTATGGGCGGCCCGTTAGAAGTCACCGTAACCTTTGAAGGCGGCAAGATCGCCAGCGTTACCATTGGCGCTAACAATGAAACGCCCGGTGTCAGCGACAAAGCCTTAACGGATATCCCCGCCCAAATCGTACAGTATCAGAGCGTGGCTCTGGACGCCGTATCCGGCGCTACATTGTCCAGCAATGCCATCATCAATGCGGTGAAGGCTTGCATTGAACTGGCTGGCCTGAACGTAGATGACTTTTCCGCTCCGGTAGCGGCGGTTACCTCCGATGCTCAGGTGGAAATGACTGCGGACGTGGTGGTCATCGGCGCAGGCGGCGCCGGCCTGGCCGCCGCCATCACCGCTCAAGAAAAGGGCGCCCAGGTCATCGTACTGGAAAAAATGTCCTCTGCCGGTGGCAATACGATTCTCTCCGGCGGCCTTTACAACTGCGTCGACCCCACCCGTCAGCAGCGCTCCGGCGTGGAGGATTCTGTAGAAAAGCACATCCAGCAGACCTTGGAGGGCGGCGACAACGTGGCCAATCCAGAGTTGGTACAAATTCTGTGCGAAAACGCCACCGATGGCCTGCTGTGGCTGGAATCCATGGGCATGATGTTCGATGAGGACGTAACCACCGCCACCGGTGCGCTGTGGCCTCGCAGTCATCAGGCTGTGCTGCCCAACGGTACCGGCTTTATCCAAACCTACTTGAAGGCCCTTGAGGGGACCGATGTGCAGATTCTATACCAAGTTCGCGCCGATCAGATTCTCATGGAAGACGGCCGCGCCGTCGGCGTCCACGCGGTAGGGGACGATGGTACCGACTATACCTTTACCGCTAACAAGGGCGTTATTCTCGCCAGCGGCGGTTACGGCTCCAATGTGGAAATGCGCCAACAGTATAACACCCAGTGGCCCACCCTGGATGAATCGGTGACCAGTTCCAACTCCATCGGCGCTACCGGTGACGGCATCATCATGGCCCAAGCCATTGGCGCTAACCTGGTAGGCATGGATTATATTCAGCTTCATCCCCTGGGCAACCCGGAAACCGGAAACTTCGCCGGCGCACTGAGAGGCGATGTGGAATCCTATATCCAGGTCAACCTGGAAGGCGAGCGTTATGTGGCCGAAGATGCACGCCGGGATGTTCTGTGCAGCGCTGCCTTGGAGCAAACCGATGGGCTGATGTGGCAGGTAACCGACAGCAATAGCGCTTCTAACAGCACGCCGGAAAACGCCGTATCGCTGGGCTACGCCGTAAAAGGCGATACCTTGGAAGAGCTGGCTCAGGCTATGGGTGTAGACCCCGCCGCATTTGTCGCCACCATTGAGCAGTACAATACCGCTGTGGATACTGGAGTAGACGAGTTGGGGCGTACCATCCTGACCAAGAAGATCGAGGTCGCTCCTTTCTATGCGGCTCTACGTTCTGTAACCGTCCATCACACCATGGGCGGCGTCGAAATCAATGCCCAGGCTCAGGTCATCGACACCAATGGCCAGGTTATTCCTTGCCTGTATGCTGCAGGCGAGGTCACCGGCGGCATTCATGGCTCCAACCGTCTGGGCGGCAATGCCCTGGCCGATACCGTGGTCTTCGGCCGTATCGCCGGCTCCAACGTCGTAAGCTAATCTATGCTTTCTCGCTGCGGGAGTGCCGCCGCCATCCGGCGGCGGCACTCCCGCGCCCGGGGGGCTCCGCC
>DVHZ01000094.1 GCA_018711685.1 Candidatus Excrementavichristensenella intestinipullorum
ATGCAAAAACGCGGTACCCTTTGGATGGCGGCGCTGTTGGCGCTGCTGGCGCTGCTGGCCTTGGCAGCCCTCGCGCCGGATGCGGCGCTGGCCGAGGCGGTAGAGATTAACGCAACCAACTTCCCGGATGATACCTTTCGAAATTATGTGTTGACGGAAATCGACGAAGATGACGACGACTCTCTCTCCGCAGGAGAGATCGCAGGGGTAACGGAGATCAATGTCTATAACAGTGAAATCGCAGACCTTACGGGCATCGAACATTTTACAGCGCTGACTTCCCTGGACTGCTCCAACAACAATCTGACGGCGCTGGTTGTGTCGAGCTGCACGGAGCTGGAGACACTGAACTGCTCCAGCAACCAGCTGACGAAGCTGGATGTGTCGGGCAATGCGAAACTGAAAATCCTGAACTGCTCCCAAAACCAGCTGACGGCGCTGGATTTGCCGAGCGACGCACAGTTTCTCAGCCTGAACTGCTCCAATCAAACACGGGAGCTGGAAGTGAAACGCGCAGAAGAGACTGGTAACTGGTCGGTGGACCTCTCAGAGAAGATCGGCGGTTCATGGGGAAGCGTTACCATTATCCAGACAGACCCGGAGAGCGTACTTTCGGACGGCAACAAAACCGTCTCCTGGAACAGGGGAAGGGTGGAAGTTTCCTATACATATGACACAGGGTATAACAATCAGACCATGGACGTGACCCTCACGCTGATTCCCTTAAACGCACGCACCGATACGAGCGTGAGCACAGTGACCGTGGACGAGACAGAGGGAAGCATAACCATCAACGGCGGGAACATCACCGTGAAGCTACCCTCTGGAACCGTCCCGCCCACGGAAGACAGCCAAATCGCCATCACCCCCGCCGACAGCCCCAAGGCGGTGGTATCCACGCCTCCTAGCACGAGTGACGGCGGCAAAACATGGACCTTCACCGTCACCGCAGAGGACGGCCAAACTACCCAGAACTACACCCTTTTCGTGTTGCCCGCCTATACCGTCACCGTAACCAGCGTCGACCACGGAACCGCCAGCGCCAATACCGATGGAAACGGCTCGGCATGGGAGGGCGATACCATCATCCTCACCGCCACGCCGGACCCCGGCTATGCTTTCGATAGCTGGGTAGTGACTGAAGGCAGCGTGACCATCGATGACAACACCTTCACCATGCCCGCCAATAACGTCGCCATCACGGCGCATTTCAAGCCCAAAACCTACGCCGTGACCCTGCACCCCAACGGCGGCACAATCAACAGCGGCAATGTGGAAAGCTACACCTATGGCACGGCTGTCCCCCTCCCCACCGCCGCCGACATCACCCGGGAAGGCCATACCTTCGCCGGATGGTATGACAACGAAGACCTAAACGGCACCCCCGTCACAGAAATATCGGCTACCGATACGGAAGACAAGACCTATTGGGCGAAGTGGACCCAGGACGCGCCGCCTTATGCGCCGCCTGCGCCGGTGGCCCCATCCCAGATTATATTCACCCCAAATGAGGAAGCGCTGCCCAGCGGTTCCTTGGAGCTGAAGCAGGGGGAGCGCGCCGTTCTGGAGCTGGGGACCATCGACAACTACGCCGCCTTCGCCGCCGCCGGGGTGGAGGTCACCGCTGTCCCCGACTGCGATCCCGGACTCACCCTGTCCGTGACCATCGATCAGGGGGGCAAGCTCACCGCCTATCTGTCCGCCCTGGAGTCCGGGCGGCATCAGGTGCAGGTGATGCTGACCGCCCCCGGCTGCGAATCGGTGGAAGCGGCTTCCTTCGCCGTCGCCGTGCCGCAGGCCCAGCCGGTGGGGCAAAAGATTGTGATTGAAGCCGCCTCCGGGTGCTATACCGGGGTAAAGGGCGTGGCGCAGCTGCTCAAGGCCGACGGCGCCGCCCGCTTCACGGTGCAGGGCCTCAAGGCCGGGCAGAGCGTGACCTGGAAGAGCGCGAAGCCCAAGTACCTGTCCATCGACCCGGATACCGGAGAGGCCCAACTGAAGAAGACGGGTACCGTTACCGTCACCGCCACCCTGTCCGACGGCACGGCGCTGGTCCAGAAGGTAAACGTCAACAAGGGGAAATTTGCCGATCCGGAGGGGCTGCGCCTGCAGACCAAGGTAGACGGCAAGTGGACCGACGTGACGGAAGAAGGCATCGTGGTGGTGCCCAAGAAGAGCGGGCAAAAGAGCGTGCCCAGCCGCCTGGTAGGGGAAGGCGGCAAGATCGTCATCGAGTCCGTGGACATCGACCCCGCGTTAGCCACCCGCTCCGGCGCCAACCCCGCCCCCATCAAGATCAAGAAGCGCTCCCTCACCGACGGCCAAACCACCACCCTCATCATCAAAGCCAACGGCCGGGAATTCACCCTCCCCATCACCATCGACTCCACCGCCAAAGACCTCTACCCCGACCCCCTCCCCTCCGAAATCCAATCCATCCTCCAACAAGAAGAACCCTAACCGCCCCCGCGCCCCGGCTCCCGCCGGGGCGCTTGCTTACTCCGCCCCACGCCCCGGCTCCCCGCCGGGGCGCTTTCCCCCTCACGCCCACTCCCCGGCGCGGGCGTTGGGGCTATTGGTGGTCTGATGGGGCGCAGGTGCTGCGGTGTGGGAAACCGGTGGGGTTGTAGTGGGTACGGAACTTTTTGGGGTGTGGGTCATCGAGAAGGCTATGTTCTGGCGGTCCCCAATGCCGCCCTTTGCGGCGGCATTGGGGGAGCTCAGCGTATTCGAGAGGTGGGCTCCGCCACATTGCTGCGGCTCGTGGCTCCGCCCGGAGTTACTGCCGCCCATAGGCTCCTCGCTCGGGCGGATGCGGTTTGGGTTCCTGCTGCCCTGCCCGTCCTTTTTCTGGAGCCTATGGGCGGGGAACCAGGTGACGGGGGTTGCCGGGGGTGCGGGGATGCGGTGGGGCGCAAAAGTTCGGTGGGCTAGGTGGCTGACTCGGCGCCGGGGGCGCTGCCCCCGGGCCCCTGCCAGGGACTCCTCGCCCCTGGACCCCCGCCAAGGGGGGATGGCCCCCCTTGGAACCGCCATCCTCGCTGGCGCGGGGGTGGGACAACGGCCTTGAGTGGGGCGGTGGCGGTAGGCGCTGCGATGGTGGGAACTGTGCTGGTGGGGCAGGTATGGGATCAGGCGAGGGGGGCGCGGAAGCGGGCGATGGTGCGGGCGCCGCCGGCGGTGGGGTTCGTTAGCAGGAGGCCGCCGCCATGCTTTTCGCACAGGGCTTGACAAATGTGCAGGCCCAGGCCCAGATGGCCTGGCGCACCGCTGGTATAATAGGGCGCCGTGGCTCGTTCCAATTGTTCCGAAGTGAAGGGGGCTCCGTCGTTTTCCACCGACAGGAAGAAATCTCCTCGGCAGGCCCAAGCTCGGACCCTCACCTGGGTGTGCCCGTAGCCTACCGCGTTGGACAGCAGGTTGTCGAATACCTGGCAGATCAGGGCCCGATCCAGGCACATTTGAGGGGGCATGTCTCCCTGGCCGAAGGAAAAGGCCAGTCCCCGCTCCCGGCAGAGCGGCGCGGCGCTCTCCGTCAATTGGGGCAGAAAGGCGGACAAGGTTAGGGGCCGGGGGTGAAAGGGCATCTCATCCAACCGGGTGAGCTGGCTCATGGCCTGGGTAAAATCCTCCAGCCGGGCGAGCTGCCGGGCGATGGTGGCGACCATGGGCCGGGTGACTTCCGGGGCAGCCTGGGCGGCTAGCTGTTTGTCCAGCAGCTGGGCGTAACCCTTGATCACGGTGAGGGGGGTGCGGATGTCGTGGGCGAAGGCGCCGTTCACCTTTTTGCGCTCCTCCATGGCCCGCCACATGCGGGCATTGTTCTGGCTGAGGGATAAGCGCATGGCCTCAAAGGCGCCGCACAGCGCCCCCATCTCGTCGCGGCGGTCGTAGGCGATGGAAAAATCCAGGTCCTCCCTGGCGATGCGCTGGGCCGCCTGGGTGAGCAGCGCCAGGGGGCGACGCAGTTTGTTGCGGTAGAACAGGCCGGCGCACGCCACCGCCCCGCCGATGAACCACAGGGGGAACATGGCGGTCATGGCCAGGCCGATGGCCAGGTCCTTCCGGGAGTCCTCCTGGCTGTAGCCCAGGGTGACCACCAGATGGCTGATGCCGGAGGCGTCGGCATAGGCCTCCACCTTCTCCCGGGGGCTGGGGGTCAGCCGCAGGGTGACGCTGCCGTCCTGGTCGTACACCACGTAGCTGGACGTCTCCCCGTAGAGGGTTTCCACCCGGCCGCCCTGGGGCACCGGGTATTCCTGGGCCATGGACTGGTAGCGGTAGTAGATGTTCATCCGGACCGCGTCCAGCAGGTTGATGGACAAGGAGCATCCCGCCACCGCCACGATGAGCCCGGCCAGCATGTACAGTACATAGCTGGCCCGCAGGTTCAGATTGCGCAGGCGGCCCTTTCTCCGTCCTCTGCCTCGCTTCAGCGCACCCATTTGTAGCCCAGCCCCCACACCGTCTGGATATGGTTTTGGGCGCCGGCGGCCTGCAGTTTTGCCCGGATGCGGCGGATATGTTCCGCCACCACCGCGCTGTCGCCCTGGCCGTCCCAGCCCCACAGCCGCTCGTAGATGCGCTCTTTGTCGAACACCTGTCCCGCGTTCATGGACAGAAACTCCACGATTTCATATTCCTTTTTGGCCAAGGGCACCGTTGCTCCCTCCACGTCCACCGTCTTGGCGCTGTAGTTGATGGACAGGTCCGCCTCAAAGCGCACCTGGTTAGTCGCCCGGCTGCGCTCCTCCCGGCGCAGGTGGGCGCTTACCCGGGCCCCCAGCTCATCTAGGCTGAAGGGCTTGGCGATGTAGTCGTCGCCTCCCACCAGCAGGCCCCGCACCGTATCCTCCTCCTCTACCCGGGCGGTGAGGAACAGGATGGGGCAGCTGATGTAGTCCCGCACCCTGCGGCACAAGGTCAGCCCGTCCAAGTCGGGCATATTGATGTCCAGCAGCACCAGGTCCCAGGGCGATTTCAGCTTGTCCAGCGCCTCCCGGCCCCCGTAGGCGCAGCCTACCTGATAGCCCAGCATCTGGAAATAGTCCCGGAGCATTCGGACGATATCTTCTTCGTCGTCCACCACCAAGATTCGCTTGTCCACGCTACGCACCTCCCCAGGGTAAGGGTAACGCCCCGTTTTCAACAATATATCAACTTTGTCCGGCCGCCGCCTATTGTACCATATTTTATCCCGACGGCATAGCCGGGCGCTCATTCCCCGCCCGCGCGTGGCGGCGAAAAAAATTCCAGCCCCGGGCCGGACCGGCACGGGGCTGGAATCGCGGGGGCCGCCCAACCGGCGGCGTTCCCGGGGGGTTACTGGGCCTGGGACAGGATGTGGTTGGCGGCGATGTAGCCGCTGGTCAGGGCGAAGCCCTGGGTCACCGCGTTGGTGTGGGTGGTCTGGTAGTAGGGATGCGCCCACAGCCCGCCGGCGTCATAGCCGCCCATATACAGCCCGGGGATGGGCTCCAGGCCGGCGTTCAGCGCCTGCATGTCGCTGTTCACGCGGATGCCGTTGAGGGTGCCGTCGAAGGCGGGGCAGATGCGCACCGCATAGAAGGGGCCCTCGTCGATGGGGAAGAGCATCTCCGGGCGCTTGCCGAACTCGGTATCCACGCCGCTGGCCACCGCTTCCTTATAGTCGGCGATGGTCTGGCTGAACACCTGGGGATCAAAGCCGATTTGCGCGCCCAGCTCTTCCAGAGTATCCGCCTTCCAGCCCTCGCCGGCGTCGATGGCGGCCTGCATTTCGGCCTCCAGGGTATAGAAGGGCACGCAGGCGCGGTCGCGGTAGTTGTTCATCTCGGCGCGCACTTCCTCGCTGAGCATGGCTGCGCCGCCGCCCTCGATCATCTTATCCATGTCCGCCTGGGTGAAGATGGCGTAGGCGTACTTCTGGGCGTACAGGGCGGAAGCGCCGATGGACAGGGGCTCCTTGGCGCCGTACTCCTCGTTATAGAAGCGCTTGCCCTCGCCGGTGACCTGGAGCAGGCCGGTGTAATTGATGAACTTCATGTAGCCGGCATAGAAGTCCACGTTGGGGTTGGAGCAGAACTCGGCCAGATGGGGGGCCAGCTCGCTGCACAGGGTGGCGCCGGCTTCCAGAGCCATGCGCAGCCCGTCGCCGGTGTTGGTGGACAGGCCGTAGAGGTAATAGCTGTCGGTGTGCAGGTATTCCTCCACCATTTCCTTATTGCCCGCGTAGCCGCCGGTAGCCAGGATCACGTTGTCCGCGTGGACCGTCACCTTGGAGCCGTCCTTGCGGGAGGCGATGACGCCCTTCACCGCGCCGTCCTCCACGATCAGCTGCTCGCCGGTGGTTTCCAGCATGAGCCGGCCGCCCTGGGGGATGATGAACTGGTCGTACAGCACCGTGTACTTGGCCACGCCCTTGCCGGTATCCATGCCGTTTTTATCCATGGGGGCCAGCTTGCCAAAGCCGGGATTGTCGGTCTGGTCCCAGTGATCCTGGAGGAAATCCGCCGCCGCGCCGTTGTTGCTCAGGAAGGAGCGCACCACGGTGGAGTCGGCCCGCCAGTTGGTCCAGTTCATCATTTCCTGGAACAATTCGTCGTAGGATACCAGGTTCTCCTCGCCGTACTCCTCGATCCAGCGCAGGGAGCCGTAGGTCATGGCGCCGGTGGAGCAGGTGCTCTCGCCGCCTACCAGACCGGTCTTTTCCAGGATGATCACGTCCTGGCCCTGGGTGACCAGCCGCAGCGCCGCCGTGGTGCCGGAGCCGCCGGCACCAACGACCACCGTATCGCAGGTGAACTCCTCGTCGGGAGCGGGCTCATGTTCTTTGGCGATGTTAAAGGCCACCATGTTGCCGCCGGCCTGCTCCAGCGCCTGAGCCACGCCGGAGAGAACCGCCTGGCTGGTCATGGTGGCGCCGGTGATCACGTCCACCGCAATGGACTGATCCGCTACGATGGCCGCCGGGATCTGCTCGATCACCGGATCGATAAAGCCCGCGTTGTCGCTGGTCTCCAGCACTTCCACGCTGAGAATGCTGGTTTCATCCACCGTTACAGCTACCTTGGTGGGGGTGATGATCGCGGGAGAGCCGAACCGCTCGCCCTCGATGGTGCCCTCTTTCCACTTGCCGTAGGCTTCCCCGTAGTAGGTACCGGGGGTCATGTTTTGGGTCAGGTCCACTTCCTGAGCGGTCAGGGCGACGCCGCTTTGGGCCAGTGCCGCCGCCGCCGCTTCCTTGATGGCGTTGCTGGTGACGGTAGCGCCGGATACCGCTTCCACCTCCACCGTGCCTGCCGCCACCATGGCTGCGGGCAGCGTATCGATGGCGCGAGAACCCACGCCCTCGGTTTCGTTGGTTCCTTCCACGGTCACGTCGGTGAGCTTATCCCCGTCGATGGTCAGCGTTACGCTTACCTGGCCGCCGAAGCCCTGGGCGCTAGCGGTGTAGGTTTCGGCCGCAGCCGCGCCGGCCATCCCGGCGCAGCACAATGCCAGCGCCAGCAGTAGAGCAATTCCCTTTTTCATCGTACCCCTCCTTGCATTTTTTCCACCGCGTTATTTTTTTTACGGCGGACTTCCATCAAGAAGTATAAAACCTACAATTGTTGTAGGTGCAAGGGCTTTGAAAAAAAATTATCCTTTTCTGGTTGCCCCGGGAGAAGGAAAAACGCCGCCTATGGCATAGACGGCGTAATTCCCTCTCCCGGCCCTTGCGGGGCCATGGGCGATTGGTCCCGTGGCGCTCTGACCGGAATCCAATACTCGTAATAGACCGCCTGAGGGCGGCCCTCCCGGCAGTTGCCCGACAGGCAGGCCCCTTCGCCGGTGCGCACCAGGTCGATGCCGTAAGCGTCTTGGGCCATTTCCAAGCGATTGGCCCGGATATAGTCCAAGCAATGGGCGAACAGCGCCTCGTAGCGCTGGGTGGCGTCGTCCATTCGAACGAAGGTGTGAACGCACAGGGTGGAGGGAAAATAGCGGTGGAAATCCCCCTGGACCCCTCCTTCCCCGGAAAAGCAGCCGAACCCGCACAGGCGTTCCCGGGCCAGCGCCCCGGGCTGGCCGCCCGTCAGGCATTCCTTGGGCAGGATCACCGTGGGAAAGACCTGGGGTAGGCGGCGCATGAAGGCGCCGATCTGCTGGGACAGGGCGGCGCTTTCGTCCACCTGCTGCCCCTTTTGATTGACGATTACCCACAGGGGCGGGGATTGGGTAAGCTCACAGGTCCACAGCCGCTCCTGGGCCAAATCCAACCGGTGGCGAAAACCTTCCAGGGCGTCCAGCTTGGCCTGCATGGCCTCCATCTCCCGGCGCAGCGCCTGGGCCTTGTCCGCCAGCAGTCCCTGAATTTGGGGCAAATTTTCGGCGGCGTAAATCTGCTGGATTTCCTCCACCTGAAATCCCAGGGACAAAAACCGGCGGGCGCTGAAGAGCAATTTGATCATCCGGGCGGAATACCGCCGGATGGAGGAATCCGGGCCGCGCTGGGACAAAAAGATGCCCTCGTCCTCATAATAGCGTATGCTGCCGGGGGTGACGCCGAACATCCTGGACAATAGGCCGATGGAATACCTGCGGGCGTTTTCCTGCTTTTTTTCGGACTTTGTGCGATTCATGGCCGCTCCACTTCATCTGGATGGGATCCGGGTCCGCCCCCTCCAGGGGGCAGGCCGGGCGTTTGGGGGCTCCGCCGGAGGGGGCGTCCCCTTGGAGGCAAGCCCGCCGCCGGACGGGAAAAGCCCCGCCCTCCGGGAGAAACCGCGGATGGCGGGGCAGGGCGGGCTAGCGCCCGTTGTAATACACTTTGCCGGCTTTCAGGCTCAGGCCCTTATAGGCGAACAGCTCCTCCACCGTCACCAACTGGTATCCCCGCTTCACCAGCTCGGGCAGCACCATTTCCACCGCCTCGGCGGTGCTGTCGTAGATGTCGTGCATCAGCACGATATCCCCGTCCCGCACGTTGGCCAGGATGTGGTCGTACACCTTCTGGGCGTCCCGGCTATCCCAATCCCGGGTATCCACCGACCAGTTCACCAGGGGCAGATCCAGGGTTTGCTTCACCAGGTCGTTCACGTTGCCGTAGGGCGGGCGCAGGATGGCGGGGCGCACGCCGGTGGCCTTTTGGATGTTGTCCAGGCTGAGCTCCACCTCCTGGAGCATTTCCTTGGCGGTCAGGCGAATCAGGCTCTTGTGGCTGTTGGTATGGGTGCCCACCAGGTGCCCCGCTTGGGCCACCTGCCTGGCCAAATCGGGATGGGCCGCCGCGTTTTCCCCCAGCATAAAGAAGGTGGCCCGGCCCCCTACTTCTTCCAAAGCCGCCAGGATGCGGGCGGTGGCCTTGACGCCGGGGCCGTCGTCAAAGGTCAGGGCGATCATCTTGCCCTGGGGGTCCGGCTGGTCCGGCTGAGCGGACGCCGCCTGCCCAGGCGCGGGCACCGGCGTGGGCTGGGGCGTGGGCTGAGGCGTAGGCGAGGGGGTAGGGGCTGCGGGCTGGGCGGTCCACAAGGGCATACGGGTAGGCGAAGCGGTGGCCGCCGCCGCAGAAATGACCGCGTCCAAGGAAGCCTGGGCCAGGAGATAGGGAACCCCCATCACCAATACCAGGGCCAGCGCTACCGCGCCCAGGGGAAAGAGGAACTTGCCGCGCCGGGACGGCCGCTTTTTCCGATGGCGTCCGCTGGCGTAACTCCTCCAGTCATTGCGCTTCATGGACTCAATTCCTTTCCGTACAATCACATTGTACGTCCCTTGGACGAAGGACAGCGGCGCAATGGTTGCACATAGATGATAAATATAGGTTAATCATGAGCCGTCATGATCTGGAATGCTGCCGGGCCCCAGGGGCAGCCCCCCGGCGGCGTCACCACCACAGGGGCTTCAGTTCCCTGAAAGGCGGACGCGACGGCTTCCCAGAAAGCGCCCGGCGGCCTTTCGCCTCCAAAGCACCGGCGGATGGGGCGTGCCAGGCCCACGCACCCTGCCGGATCACGCAAAATGCCCGGGAATATGGCGCTTTTTTGCCCTGAAGAGCCGCCTGGGAGGGCTTGACAACGCTGGGCGCAGGGCTATAATTGATATATCAAATGTTGATATATCAACAATTTTTAGGGGAGGACTGGCGGCGTGGAGGAGAACTTTCATATCCTGTTGTATCGCGCCTTTCACGCCCAGCGCAACGCCCTGCGGGCCCATATGCGCTCGCTGGGGCTGGGAGCGGGGCAGCCCAAGCTGGTGGCCTATCTGGCGGAGCACGGGCCCTGCAGGCAGCGGGAGCTGGCGGCGTATTTCGCTCTGGACCCGGCCGCGGTATCCCGGATGGTAGCCAGCCTGGAAAGGGGAGGCTTTGTCACCCTGAGCGCGGACCCGGCAAACCGGCGGTGCAGCCTGGTGCGGGCCACGGAGCGGGGACTGGAGGCGGCCCGGGCTTGGCGGGCGCGGTGCGCCCAGGCGGACGGCCTGGCCCTTCGGGGCTTTACGCCCCAAGAGCAGGCCTGTTTTTGCGCCTATCTGGACCAGGTGCGCCGCAATTATGAACAGGGCGAGGGGGAGGACGAGGGTGAAGGACTTTAAACGGCTGCTGGGCTATATGGGGCCCTACCGCAGGGACTTGGCGGTGGGGATGCTGCTGGTGCTGGTGGAGACCTGCTTTGAGCTCATCATACCGGTATTGATGGCCCAGCTCATCGACGTGGGGGTGGCGGGCAATGATGTGCCCTACATCCTGCACAAAGGGGTACAGATGGGAATATGCGCCCTGTTGTCCCTGATCTGCGGGCTGCTCTACGCCCGCTTTGCCGCCAGCGCGGCTTACGGCTGGGGGGCCCGCATTCGCCAGGCCCAGTACCAGAAGGTGCAGGGATACGCCTTTGCCAACCTGGACCACTTCGAAACCTCCTCCCTGATCACCCGGATGACCACCGACGTGACGGTGCTGCAAAACGCCATCAACGGCGGGCTACGGCCCCTGGTGCGCAGTCCCGTAATGCTGCTGATGGGGCTGGGACTCTCCTTTTCCATGAATCCCCGGTTGGCCCTGGTGTTCCTGGTATGCGCGCCGGTGCTGGGGGTGGCGCTGTACCTGATTTTGCGCAAGGTGGCGCCCATGTACGGGGTGCTACAGGAAACGGTGGACCATCTGAACCAGGTGGTCCAGGAGGGGCTCACCGCCATTCGGGCGGTGAAGGCCTTTGTGCGGGAGGAATACCAGCAGGAGAAGTTCAGTTGGGCCAACCTCTCCTTGCGGGACACCAGCACCCAAACCTTCCGCTGCGCCACCTTGAACGCCCCTGCCTTTCAGCTGTGTATGTACAGCTGCGTGGTGTTGATCATGTGGTTCGGGGGCAACATGATCTTGAGCGGCAACCTGAAGGTGGGGGAGCTCACCGGCTTTTTGAGCTACGTGCTCCAGGTGATGAACTCCCTGATGATGATCTCCAACGTGTTTTTGCTGCTTACCCGCTCCCTGGCCAGCGCCGGGCGCATGGCCCAGGTGCTGGACGAAAAGGTGGATTTCCCCCAGCCCAGCCGCCCGGTAGCGCAGGTGGAGCAGGGCAGCGTGGATTTTGAAAACGTGTCCTTCAAGTACCACAAGGACGCCCAGGCTTGGGCCCTGAGCGGGGTCACCCTGCACATACCGGCGGGCAGCACCGTGGGCATCCTGGGGGGCACCGGCTCGGCCAAGAGCAGCCTGGTGCAGCTGATCCCCCGGCTATACGACGCCACCCAGGGGGTGGTGCGGGTAGGGGGCCGGGACGTCAAGGAGTACGACCTGACGGCGCTGCGGGACGCGGTGGGCATCGTGCTGCAAAAGAACCTGCTGTTCTCCGGCACCGTGCGGGACAATCTGCGCTGGGGCGATCCCCAGGCGGACGACCAGCGGCTGTGGCAGGCCTGCCGGGCCGCCTGCGCCGGGGAATTCCTCCAAGCCATGCCCCAGGGCCTGGATACCGACCTGGGCCAGGGGGGCGTGAACCTGTCCGGCGGGCAGAAGCAGCGGCTGTGCATCGCCCGGGCGCTGCTGAAAAACCCCAAGATATTGATCTTCGACGATTCCACCAGCGCGGTGGATACCGCCACCGAGGAAAAGATTCGCGCCGCCCTGTCCCAAATCCAGGGCGTCACCAAGATCATCATCGCCCAGCGGGTCACTTCGGTGATGAAGGCGGATTTCATCGTCATCCTGGACAATGGCCGGATACACGCCGTGGGCGATCACGGCCACCTGCTGGCCACGGACCCCATCTATCAGGAAATCTGGGCGTCCCAAATGAAGGGAGGGATGGGCTATGGCGCGGCAGTTTAGCGATAAGCGGCCCAAGCACCTGCGCCGCACCCTGGGCAGGCTCTTGTCCTATATGGGCCGGCACCGGTTGCCCCTGCTGGCGGCGGCGGTGCTGGTGGCAGTCAGCGCCGGGGCCAACCTGCTGGGCACTTACATGATTCGCCCGGTGGTGAACCACCTGGTGGAGGGGGACCGGCAGGCCCTGGTGCAGGGCGTGACCCTCACCGCCTGCATCTACGCCCTGGGCGCCCTGAGCACGTTGGGCTATACCCGGCTCATGGCCAGGGCGGCCCAGCAGGTGCTCTTCGACATCCGGCGGGATCTGTTCGCCCACCTGCAAACCCTGCCCCTGTGCTTTTTCGACACCCGCCGCCACGGCGACGTGATGAACTACTTTACCGGCGACGTGGATACCATCTCCGACGCCCTGAACAACAGCTTTTCCGTGCTCATCCAAAGCTTTATCCAGGTGGTTGGCACGCTGACGCTGCTGTTCATCCTCAACTGGCGCTTGTCCCTGCTGGTGGTGCTGGGCTATGGGGCCATGTTCGGCTATATCCGCTACAGCGGCGGGCGGAGCAAGGCATACTACACCGCCCAGCAGGCCAGCCTGGGCGAGCTCAATGGCTATATTGAGGAGATGGTAACCGGACAAAAGGTGGTCAAGGTGTTCAACCACGAGGCGCAGAACCTGGCCGGCTTCGAAACCCGCAACCAGGCCCTGCGCCAGGCGGGCATGGGCGCCCAGCGCTATGCCGCCACCATGGTGCCCGCCGTGGTGAGCATTTCCTACGGCAATTACGCCCTGGTGGCGGTGCTGGGGGGGCTGATGGCCCTCAAGGGCCTGGCCGATGTGGGCGGATTGGCCAGTTATCTGGTATTTGTGCGCCAGGCCTCCATGCCCATCAACCAGTTCACCACCCAGAGCAACTTTCTGCTGGCCGCCCTGGCCGGCGCGGAGCGGGTATTCGAGGCCATGGACCAGCCCTCCGAGACCGACCAGGGCCAGGTGCGCCTGGAACGCAATGCGCAGGGAGATGGCTGGGATTGGGTAATCCCCCAGGGCCAGCGCCGGCCCCTTCAAGGCGACGTGCGCTTTGAGGATGTAGATTTTGGTTACAGGGCGGGACAACCCATCCTGCAGGGCATTTCCCTGTACGCCAAGCCGGGGCAGAAGATTGCCTTCGTGGGCTCCACCGGCGCGGGCAAGACCACCATCACCAATCTGATCAACCGGTTCTACGAGATCGGCCAGGGGCGCATCACCTACGACGGCATCGACCTCAAGGACATCCGCAAGGCGGATCTGCGCCGCTCCCTGGGCATCGTGCTCCAGGATACCCACCTGTTCAGCGGCACCATCGCCGACAACATCCGCTTTGGCAAGCTGGACGCCACCCAACAGGAGGTGGAGCGGGCCGCCGCCATCGCCGGGGCGGATTCCTTCATCCGCCGCCTGCCCCAGGGCTACGATACCCTGGTCACCTCCGACGGGGCCAGCCTGTCCCAGGGCCAGCGCCAGCTGCTGGCCATCGCCCGGGCCGCCGTGGCCGACCCGCCGGTGCTCATCCTGGACGAGGCCACCAGCTCCATCGATACCCGCACCGAGGCCCTCATCGAAAAGGGCATGGATCAATTGATGGAGGGCCGCACCGTGTTCGTCATCGCCCACCGCCTGTCCACCGTGCGCAACGCCAACGCCATCATGGTGCTTGAGCACGGCAAAATCATCGAGCGGGGCAGCCACGAGGACCTGCTGGCCCAAAAAGGCATGTACTACCAGCTCTACCATGGCATGTTCGAGCTCACCTAGAATGCTTCTGGCCGGGTGCGGGCTTATCTCTGCTCCCAGCTGACGCTATGGAATGCCCGTATGGGAGCAAGTCCGAAGCAAGATGGGGAAAAAGGTCCGTTATGGCCTATAAAGGGTTGGACTAAAAGCCATTCAGACAAGGCGATAGATGTGGCAACCCCGAGCTAGCACCGGCGCATTGGGATAAATATGGCGGAGGAAAGCTTTCATAATATTCTCAAGCAGTGCATAACAGCGGTGCAGATTATTCAGCGGATCATTGGCGTGCGCCTTTGTCGCTTTCATCCCCTCGTCCTCCGTTTCGGCAAGGCCATGGGAAGGGAAAATGAGGGGAAAGGTTATAATTGGTTTTGGCCAAGCCTTGGGCGGAGTTTGTTGCCCGGCGGGTTGGACCGCAGCTTGGACGGTCCTGGGCCAAAGGGAAACCGCCCCTGGGCGGGCTGATTTAGGCTGTGTCGCCAAGCGGCTAGAATACCGTATAATTTTACACGAAAACGCTTGAAACCCAGGGCCGTTAGCGCCTATAATGGGCTGAATCGGTGAATATTACGCATAAATATTCAAATTCGGCCGGGGGGATCAGGTTGTGAAAAAGGTCTTTATCGACGGACAGGCGGGCACCACGGGCTTGCAGCTGGCCCAGCGGTTGGCGGGGCACGGCCAGGTCGAGGTGATGGCCATTCAGCCGGAAAAGCGCAAGGATGAGGAAGCCCGGCAGGCGCTGATGAACCAGGCGGACGTGGTGTTTCTGTGCCTGCCGGACCAGGCGGCCCGGGAGGCGGTGGAGTTGATCCACAATCCCCACACCGTGGTCATCGACACCAGCACCGCCCACCGGGTGAACCCGGGGTGGGCCTATGGTTTTTCCGAACTGTCCCCGGTCCATACCCAGAAGATCGCCCAGGGCCAGCGCATCGCCAATCCGGGCTGCCATGCCACCGGCTTTATCGCGGCGGCTTATCCCCTGGTGAAGCTGGGGCTTGTGCCGGCGGATTATCCCTTTAGCTGTCATAGCATCACCGGGTATTCCGGCGGCGGGCGCAAGATGATCGAGCAATACCAGGCCCCGGACCGGCCCCAAGGGCTGAGCAGCCCCCGGGCCTATGCCTTGAGCCTGGCCCACAAGCATCTGCCGGAGATGCAGCAGGTGCCGGGACTTACCCGTCCGCCCCTCTTTGAGCCCATCGTGTGCGACTTTTACTGCGGCATGGAAGTGGCCCTGCCCCTCAGGCTGGACCTGCTGCCGGGCCATCCCACGGTGGAGCAGATCGAAGAGGGGTTATGCAGTTTTTATGCAGACAGCCCCCTGATTCAGGTGGAGCGGCCCCCCGAGGACGGCTTTTTGCCCGCCAACCTGATGGCGGGCAAGGACGGGCTCAAGCTGTACGTCACCGGCAGCGGGGACATGGCCCTGGTGGTGAGCCTGCTGGACAACCTGGGCAAGGGCGCGGCAGGCGCGGCGGTGCAGAACATGAATCTGGCCCTGGGGTTTGATCCCCTGGCCTCGTTGAGGGTATAAGGAGTGAACAGCATGAAGGAAATCACCGGCGGCGTGTGCGCCCCTCAAGGCTTTGTGGCGGGCGGCGTCCACTGCGGCATCCGCAGAAACCATGCCAAGAAGGACTTGGCCATCGTGCTCAGCCAGGCGCCCTGCGCGGCGGCGGCGGTATACACCCGCAACAAGGTATACGGCGCGCCCATCACCGTGACCCGAAACCACATCGCCGGCGGACAGGCCCGGGCTGTGATTTGCAACAGCGGAAACGCCAACACCTGCAACCATGACGGAGTGGAAAAGGCGGTGCGCACCTGTCAGATGGTGGGCGAGGCCCTGGGCATCGATCCCCGGGACGTGATCATCGCCTCCACCGGGGTGATCGGCCAGCCCATCGACCTGGCCCCCATCGAGAAGGGCATTGGGATGCTGAAGGATGCCCTCAGCCCGGAGGGCGCCTTGGACGCGGCCCAGGCCATCATGACCACCGACCTGAAGGTGAAGCAGATGGCGGTGGAAGTGGAAGTGGGGGGCAAGGCGGTGCGGCTGGGCGCCATGGCCAAGGGCTCGGGCATGATCCGGCCCAACATGGCCACTATGCTCTCCTTCATCACCACCGACTGCGCCATCTCCGCCCCCATGCTGGACAAGGCGCTGCACCAGGTGGTGGAGGACACCTACAATATGGTGTCGGTGGATGGGGACACCTCCACCAACGACATGGTGTCCATCATGGCCAACGGCCTGGCGGGCAACGCCCCCATTCGGGAAGAGGGGCCCGACTTTGATGCCTTCTGCCAGGGGCTGTGCCTGATCGCCGCCCACATGGCCCGGATGATCGCCGCCGACGGCGAGGGGGCCACCAAGCTGCTGGAATGCCAGGTGTCCGGCGCGCCGGACAAGGGCGTGGCCCGGGGCGTGGCCAAGTCCATCGTCATGTCCTCCCTGGTGAAGGCGGCCATGTTCGGCGCCGACGCCAACTGGGGCCGGGTGCTGTGCGCCATCGGCTATACCCCGGGAGAGTTCGATATCCACACCATCGGGGTGACGCTGCGCTCGGCGGCGGGGCAGGTGGAGGTGTGCCGGGCCGGGTTCGGCGTGCCCTTCAGCGAGGAAACGGCCAAGAAAGTGCTGCTGGAAAAGGAGATCCAGATTCTGGTGGACATGGGCCAGGGCGCGGCCTCGGCCACGGCCTGGGGCTGCGATTTGACCTATGATTACGTAAAGATCAACGGCGACTACCGCACCTGAGGAGGCGAGGGAATGCAGAGCATGAGTGAGGAGCTGAAGGCGGGGGTTCTCACCGCGGCGCTGCCCTACATTCAAAAGTATTCGGGCAAGATCGTGGTGGTGAAGTACGGCGGCAACGCCATGATCAATCCCCGGCTGAAGCAGGCGGTGATGAACGACATCGTGCTGCTCACCCAGGTGGGCATCCGGGTGGTGCTGGTCCACGGCGGCGGGCCGGAGATCAGCGCCACCTTAAAGCGGCTGGGCATAGCCAGCCAGTTCCTCAACGGCCTGCGGGTCACCGATATGGAAACCATGCAGGTGGTGCAGATGGTGCTGGCGGGCAAGACCAATAAGGACCTGGTGGCGCTGATCGGGGTGTGCGGCGGCCGGGCGCTGGGCCTGTGCGGCATCGACGGGGGCATGCTGCTGGCCCGGCAGATGAAGGATGCCCCGGAGCTGGGCTATGTGGGCGAGGTGGTAAAGATCGATACCCGGCCCATCCTCAACGCCCTGGCCGACGGGTATATCCCGGTGGTGGCCACGGTGGGGGTGGACCCCAGCGGCGCGGCCTACAACATCAACGCCGACACCGCCGCCGCGGAAATCGCCGCCGCCCTGGGGGCGGAGAACTTAATCGCCCTCACCGATATCCGGGGCCTGATGCGGGACGTGAACGACGAGGGCAGTCTGATCCCCCAGGTGCCCCTGTGCCAGGTGGAAGAGCTGATCCGCCAGGGCGTGATCACCGGCGGCATGATTCCCAAGGTGCGCTCCTGCGAAAGCGCGGTGCGGGCCGGGGTGAAGAAGGCGGTCATGATCGACGGGCGGGTGCCCCATTCCATCCTCATCGAGATGCTCTCCGACGAGGGCATTGGCACCATGTTTGTGAAGGAGGCGGCGGTATGAGCTTTGAGAGCGTTCGGGACAGGGAAAAGAGCTGCTTGGCCCAGACCTATGGGCGGTATCAGGTGGCCCTGGACAGCGGCCGGGGCGCCCGGTGCGTGGACGTAGAGGGCAAGAAGTATGTGGACTTTACCAGCGGCATCGGCGTCAACGCCCTGGGCTACTGCGACGAGGGCTGGGTCCAGGCGGTGACCGGACAGCTGAACAAATTGCAGCACGCCAGCAACCTGTTCTACACCGAGCCCATGATCCAGGCGGCTCAGATGCTCACCAGCCGCACCGGCATGAAGCGGGTGTTCTTCGCCAACTCGGGGGCGGAGGCCAACGAGGGGGCTATCAAGGCCGCCCGCAAGTACTCCTACGACAAGTACGGCCAGGGCCGGGCCACCATCTTGTCCCTGCGCAACTCCTTCCACGGCCGCACGGTGACCACCCTGTCCGCCACCGGGCAGGACGTGTTCCACAACTTCTTCTTCCCCTTCACCCAGGGCTTTGCCTACGCCCCGGCCAACGATATCCAGGGGACGCTGGACATGCTCACCAGCGACGTGTGCGCGGTGATGATGGAGATGGTCCAGGGGGAGGGCGGCGTGGTGCCGCTGAATTACGACTACGTCCAGGCAGTGGCCCGGGCCTGCGCCCAGAAGGACATTCTGGTGATCGTGGACGAGGTGCAGACCGGCATGGGCCGCACCGGCACCCTGTTCGCCTACGAGCAGTTCGACATCGCGCCGGACCTGGTGTCCTCGGCCAAGGGGCTGGGCGGCGGGCTGCCCATCGGCGCGGTGCTGCTGGGAGAAAAGACCCAGGATACCCTGGGATTGGGCCAGCACGGCACCACCTTCGGGGGCAACCCGGTGGTGTGCGCCGGGGCCTGCGAGGTGCTGCGGCGGCTGGACGCGCCCTTCCTCCAGGGGGTATGCCAGATGGGCGCTTACCTGCGGGCCCGGCTGGAGGAGATGCCGGGAATCGAGCAGGTCACCGGCCTGGGCATGATGCTGGGGGCCACCCTGTCCAAGGGCGACGCCAAGAGCGTATCCGCCCGGTGCGCCCAGAACGGGCTGCTGATCCTCACGGCCAAGGAAAAGCTGCGGCTGCTGCCTCCCCTCACCCTGACCCGGGAGGACGCCGATGAAGGGCTGGAGATATTGGAAAAGACCCTGGCCAGCTTTTAAGGGCCCATACCACAGGGCGGGCCCGGGGAGCGGCGCTCCCTCGACCCGCCCCACAAAAAGGAGCAAAGGATGAATCCCATGAGCCAAGCATACCTGATCCTGGAAAACGGCCAAGTCTACCAGGGACACAGGTTCGGCGCACCCGGCCAAATCCAGGCCGAGCTGGTGTTCACCACCGGCATGGTGGGCTACCTGGAAACCCTGACGGACCCCAGCTACCACGGGGAAATCGTGGTGCAAACCTTCCCCCTCATCGGCAATTACGGGGTGATCCCCCAGGACTTTGAAAGCGACCGGCCCCGCCTGTCCGCCTACGTGGTGCGCCAGGTATGTGCCGCGCCCAGCAATTTCCGCAGCGAGGGCGCCTTGGACGACTACCTGCGCCAGCAGGGCGTGATCGGGCTGTGCGGCGTGGATACCCGGCAGCTCACCCGCACGCTGCGGGAATCGGGGGTGATGAACGCCGCCATTGTGGACCAGCTCCCCGACGATATGGAAGCCTTTACCCAGGCCCTGGCGGCCCGTTCCCTGTCCAGCGACGTGTATCAGGTGACCTGCTCCCATCCCTATACCCTGGGAGAAGGCCGCCGGCACGTCGTTTTGTGGGATTTCGGGCTGAAGCGGGCCATGGCCCAGGCCCTCATGGAGCGGGGCTGCCGGCTGACGGTAATGCCCGCCGGCTCCACCGCCGAGGAAGTGCTGCGCTGCCATCCCGACGGCATCCTGCTGTCCAACGGGCCCGGCGACCCGGTGAATTACCGGGAGATCGTGAGCCAGGTGGGCCTGGCGGCGGCCAAGGGGGTGCCCATGATGGGCATCTGCCTGGGGCACCAGCTGCTGGCGCTGAGCCAGGGCGCGGGCCGGGTAAAGCTGAAGTACGGGCACCGGGGCGCCAATCAGCCGGTGCGGCGGCTCAGCGATAAAAAGCTGTTCGTCACCTGCCAGAACCACGGCTACGCCATTCTCAACGACACCCTGCCCGACAACGCCAAGCCCTCCTACGAGAACATCAACGACCTGACCAACGAGGGCATCGAGTATCAGGATAAGCCCGCTTTCTCCGTACAGTTCCACCCGGAGGCCTGCGCGGGCCCCCAGGATACCGCCTTCCTGTTCGACCAATTTATTCAAATGATGGAGGACTAATTATGCCGCTTCGCGATGATTTGAAACGGGTAATGCTGATCGGTTCGGGCCCCATCGTGATCGGGCAGGCGGCCGAGTTCGATTACGCGGGCACCCAGGCCTGCAGGGCGCTGAAGGCCCTGGGCCTGACGGTAATCCTGGTCAACCCCAATCCGGCCACCATCATGACCGACAGCGCCGTGGCGGACGAAATCTATATCGAGCCGCTGAACTTGCTTTCCCTCAAGCGCATCATCCGCAAGACCCGGCCCGACGGGCTGCTGTCCACCCTGGGCGGGCAGAACGGGCTCACCCTGTCCATGCAGCTGGCCCGGGAGGGCTTCCTGGAGAAGGAAGGGGTGCGCCTGCTGGGCGCCCGGCTGGAGACCATCGACCGGGCCGAGGACCGGCAGCGCTTTAAGGACACCATGCTGGAGATCGGCCAGCCCTGCGTACCCAGCCAGGTGGAAACCACGGTGGAAGAGGCGCTGGCCTTCGCCGGGCGCATCGGCTACCCGGTCATCGTGCGCCCCGCCTTTACCCTGGGCGGCTCCGGCGGCGGCATTGCCTCCGACGAAAGCAGCCTGGCGGAAATCGCCCGCACCGGCATCGCCGCCTCCCCCATCGGGCAGATCCTGGTGGAGAAGTGCATCTCCGGGTGGAAGGAGATCGAGTTTGAAGTGGTGCGGGACGGCGCGGGCAACGCCATCGCCGTGTGCTCCATGGAGAACGTGGACCCGGTGGGCATCCACACCGGCGACTCGGTGGTGGTGGCCCCCTGCCTCACCCTGGCGGACAAGGAATACCAGATGCTGCGCACCGCCGCCCTGGACATTGTCAACGCCCTGGGGGTGGAGGGCGGCTGCAACGTGCAGTTCGCCCTGGAAAGCGAATCCTTTGAATACGCGGTGATCGAGGTCAACCCCCGGGTGTCCCGCTCCTCCGCCCTGGCCAGCAAGGCCACCGGCTACCCCATCGCCAAGGTGGCCGCCCAGATCGCCGTGGGCCTGAACCTGGACGAGATCCCCAACGCCATCACCCAGAAGACCACCGCCTTCTTCGAGCCCTCGGTGGACTACGTGGTGGTGAAATTCCCCCGCTGGCCCTTCGATAAGTTCGTATACGCCAGCCGCACCCTGGGCACCCAGATGAAGGCCACCGGCGAGGTGATGTCCATCGCCCCCACCTTCGAGCAGGCCCTGATGAAGGCGGTGCGGGGCGCGGAGATCCGCATGGATACCCTGCGCCGGGCGGATTTGGCCGAACTGCCTCTGGAGCGGCTGCTGGAAGGGGTGGCCAAGCCCACCGACGAAAGGCTGTTCTATCTGTACGAGGCCCTGTCCAGGGGCGTGTCCGTCCAGCAACTGCATCAGCTCACCATGGTGGACGAGTGGTTCTTGGAAAAGCTGATGGCGCTGTTGACCATGGAGCGCCGGCTCCAGGCGGGGCAGCTGGACCAGCAGACCTACCGCCAGGCCAAGGAGATGGGCTATACCGACCAGGCTATCCGCCGCCTCAGCGGCTGCGAAATCGCCCAGCCCCTGCTGCCCTCCTACAAGATGGTGGACACCTGCGCCGCCGAATTTGCCGCCCAGACTCCCTACTTCTACGCCACTTACGACCAGCACAACGAGGCGGAGGACTTCATCGCCCAGCGCCCCACCGGCAAAAAGCGGGCCATCGTGTTCGGTTCGGGCCCCATCCGCATCGGTCAGGGCATCGAGTTCGACTATGCCTCGGTGCACTGCGTGTGGACGCTGAAGGCGCAGGGCTGGGAAGTGGCCATGGTAAACAACAACCCGGAAACCGTGTCCACCGACTTCGACACCGCCGATAGGCTCTACTTCGAGCCCCTGACCCCGGAGGACGTGGCCGGGGTGATCGCCACCGAAAAGCCCGACGGGGTGGTGGTGGCCTTCGGCGGGCAGACCGCCATCAAGCTCACCCGTGCGCTGCGGGGCATGGGGGTGCCCATCCTGGGCACCGCGGCGGAGGATATCGACGCGGCAGAGGACCGGGAGAAGTTCGACGCGCTGCTGGAGCGCCACGGCATCAAGCGGCCCCAGGGCACCTCGGTGCATACCGTGGAGGCGGCCCTGGAGGCGGCCCATACCCTGGGCTATCCGGTGCTGGTGCGGCCCAGCTACGTGCTGGGCGGCCAGAACATGATCATCGCCTTTGACGACGAGGAAATCCGCCGGTACATGGACCTGATTCTGTCCCAGGGCATCACCGACCCCATCCTCATCGACAAGTACCTGATGGGCACCGAGGTGGAGATCGACGCGGTGTGCGACGGGGAGGACGTGCTGATCCCCGGCATCATGGAGCACATCGAGCGGGCCGGGGTCCACTCGGGGGACTCCATCGCCGTGTACCCGGCCTGGAACCTCACCGGCCCCATCACCGAGCGGCTCATCGAGTGTACCGCCAAGCTGGCCAGGGGCCTGAATACGGTGGGCCTCATCAACATCCAGTACGTGGTATACCAGAGCGAGGTATACGTCATCGAGGCCAATCCCCGGGCCAGCCGTACCATCCCCTACATCAGCAAGGTCACCGGCCTGCCCGTGGTGGACGTGGCCACCCGGGTGATGCTGGGGGAGAAGCTCAAGGATATCGGCTATGGCACCGGATTGTACCGCCAGGCCCCCTATTGCGCCGTCAAGGTGCCGGTGTTCTCCTTTGAAAAGCTCACCGACGCGGATACCCTGCTGGGCCCGGAAATGAAATCCACCGGCGAGGTGTTGGGCGTGGGCCGCACCATGCAGGAAGCGGTGTACAAGGGGCTGCTGGCCTCCGGCGTACACATGGCCCATACCGGCGGCGCCCTGGTGGCGGTGCGGGACCGGGATAAGCGGGAAGCGGTCAAGCTGTGCCGCACCATGAAGGAGCTGGGCTTTACCCTGTACGCCACCCAGGGCACCGCCACGGCCCTGGAGCGGGCGGGCATTCCCGCCATCGCCGTGGGCAAGCTCCACGAGGGCAAGCAGGACATCATGCGCCTGCTGGACGAGGGCAAGGTGCAGTACGTGATCTCCACCTCCAGCAAGGGCGCGCTGCCCCAGCGGGACAGCGTGCAGATGCGCCGCAAGGCGGTGGAACGGGGCATCGCCTGCCTCACCAGCCTGGACACCGCCAACGCCCTGTTCGGCGCCATCCTCAGCGGTTACAATCCGGGCAACATCGAGCTGCTGGATATCGCCCACCTGCCCGCCTCCCGGCAGCGCCTGCGCTTCGTCAAGATGCGGGCCAGCGGCAACGACTACATCTACTTCGATTGCTTCGACCAGCACATCGATAACCCGGAGGCCCTGGCCGTGTGGCTGTCCAGCCGCCGCCGGGCTATCGGCGGGGACGGCATCGTGCTCATCGAAAAATCCATGCGAGCCGACGCCCGGATGCGCATGTTCAACCGGGACGGCTCCGCCGCCGAGGTCAGCGGCAACGCCATGCGCTGCGTGGGCAAATACCTCTACGAGAGCGGCAGGGCGCTGCATACCGTCATCCACATCGAGACCGGCAACCGCATTCACGAGCTCAAGCTGTTCGTGCGGGAGCGGCAGGTGTACTCGGTGTCGGTGGGCATGGGCCAGCCCCAGTTTGCCGCCGCTGCCGTGCCCGTCACCCTGCCCGGCCGGGAAATCGTGGATGTCCCCTATACCGTGGCGGGGCATACCTACAACATTACCTGCCTGTCGGTGGGGAATCCCCATTGCGTCAGCTTTGTGGAGGACGTGGACCAAGTGCCCCTGGAAACCGTAGGCCCTCTGCTGGAATGCGCTGAAATCTTCCCGCGTCGGGCTAACGTCTCCTTCGTCAGCGTGGAGGACGAAACCACCCTGAATATGCGGGTGTGGGAGCGGGGCATTGGCGAAACCTGGGCCTGCGGCACCGCCGCCTGCGCCGTGGTGGCCGCCGCCGTGCGCTTGGGCTATTGCCCCTTCGACCGGGACATCACCGTTAAGCTGATCGGCGGCAATATGGTCATCCACCAGGGCCCCTCCGGCATCATCATGACCGGCGACGCCCAAAAGGACTTCGAGGGCGTGGTGGAAATCTGATTTTGACAAAGAAGCATTGGATACAAAGCGCGGAGCGGTTCGCCGCCCCGCGCCCTTTTTGTGCCCGGTTTTGCGCCCCTTTTTCCGCCACCTTTTCGATGCGGCCTCTACCCCTCGGCCCGGAAAGGGCCGTGAACCCAACGCCGTGCCGTCAGGAGAAATCTATGCGCCGGCAGAGTGAGCGGGCAGGAAAGAGGGTGCGCCTATAGGGGGCTGCCCCTTGCCTTTTCCCTCCAGGCATGGTATCATAAACCCGGTGAAGGCAATGCGGCTGGATAAATATTTAAGCGATACCGGCATGGGCCGGGCTCAAGCCCGGGCCCTGATTCTCCAGGGCCGGGTGCGGGTGGAGGATCAGACCGCGGCCCGGCCCGGTCAGGCGGTGGCGCCTGGCCAGCGGGTGACGGTGGACGGGCGGGAATTGGCGCCTCCCGGCCCCCTGCATCTGATGATGAACAAGCCCGCCGGGGTGGTCACCGCCCAGGAGGATTCCCGGTTCAAGACGGTATTCGACCTGCTGCCGGAGGCATGCCGCCGCCGGGGGTTGTGCGCGGTAGGGCGGCTGGACCGGGACACCACAGGGCTTTTGCTGTTTACCACCGACGGGCAGTTGGCCCACCGGTTGATTTCCCCCCGGTTTACGGTAGAGAAAAGCTATTTGGCCTGGGTGGAGGGGCGGCTCACCCAAGAGCACGTAACCCGTATGGCCCAGGGGATCGCCCTCAAGGACTTTACCGCCCGTCCGGCCAAGATGGAAATTCTGGAGCCGAATCTGGCGCGGCTCACCGTCACCGAGGGCAAATATCATCAGGTCAAGCGCATGTTTGGGGCGCTGGGCTGTCCGGTAACGCGGCTGCATCGGGAGCGGGTGGGCCCGCTGACCCTGGACAGCGCCCTGGCCCCCGGCCAAGCCCGGCCCCTGACGCCGGAGGAAAGCGCGGCCCTGTGCCAGCTCACCCGATGGGAGGCAACATGAACCAGCACTATTATACCGCCCAGCCCCAGAGCGCCCACGACGTAAAGGCCCATCCGGTAGAGGTGGGCGGGCTGGCGCTGCGGTTTTATACCGATTCCGGCGTATTTTCAAAGGCGGGACTGGACCAGGGCACCCGGCTGCTCATCGAAAGCCTGCCGCCCCTGTCCGGGCGCATCCTGGACTTGGGGTGCGGCTGGGGTGCGCTGGGCATTCCCCTGGCGCTACTCAACCCCCAAAGCCAATGGGTGCTCACCGATATCAACCGGCGGGCGGCGGATTTGGCCCGGCGCAACGCCCAGGAGAACGGGGCCCGCAACCTCCAGGTGCTGGTGGGGGACGGCTTTGAGCAGGTGGAGGGCCAGTTCCAGGCGGTGGTGACCAATCCCCCCATTCGGGCGGGCAAAGGGGTAATATACCCCCTCTTCGACCAAGCCATGGCCCGCCTGACGCCTGGCGGCGCGCTGTACCTGGTGATCCGCAAACAGCAGGGCGCGGCCTCGGCCATGAAGTATTTATCCCAATTGTCCGGCGATACCCGGTGTATCGCCAAGGACAAGGGCTATTGGATCATACGGTGCGGAAAGGAAGATGAGCCATGAAGGACAAGCGATTGGCGCGGGTAGTGCGCAACATGGAGGAACTGAACCTGAAGCAGATCCTGGTGACGCAGACCGAATCTATCTACTATCTGACCGGGCTGTGGGTGCAGCCAGGAGAGCGGATGCTGGCCCTGAAGGTGGATATCGACGGCTGCTGCACCCTGTACGTCAACCGGATGTTCGCCCTGGAGGGGCTATGCCCGGGGCTGCGGCTCAAGGAATTCGACGACGTGGACGACCCCACGGGTCTTCTGGCCGCCGGATTGCGCACCGGCAGGCTGGGTATCGACAAGTTCTGGCCCAGCCGCTTCACCATAGAGCTGATGCAGAAGCGGCCGGACCTGGAAATGGTGCTGGGCTCCGAGCCGGTGGACCGGGCGCGGATGCTCAAGGACCAGGAGGAATTGGAGGCCATGCGCCGCTCCTCCCGGATGAACGACCAGGTGGTAGGCGCCCTGCCCCAAACCCTGGCCCTGGGGGATACCGAGGCCCAGGTGGGGCGGCGGTATGCCCAGCAGGCCGTCGACCTGGGTGCCCGGGGCGCCAGCTTCACCCCCCTGGTGTGCTTCGGCAAGGGCTGCGCCGAGCCCCACCACAGCAGCGATAACACGCCCCTGCGGGAGGGCGACGCGGTGATCCTGGACCTGGGCCTGGATCTGGAGCACATGATGAGCGACATGACCCGCACGGTATTCTTCGGCAGCGTCACCCCGGAGCAACGCAAGGTCTACGAAGTGGTCAAGGCGGCCAACGAGGCGGGCCGGGCGGCGGTGCGCCCCGGCATCCCCATGAGCCAAATCGACCGGGCGGCGCGCAAGGTCATCGAGGACGCGGGCTACGGCCCCTATTTCCTCCACCGCACCGGCCACGGCATCGGCCTCTCCGTCCACGAGCCGCCGGACTGCTCCGCCGCCTGCCACCTGATCGCCCAGCCGGGCATGGTATTCTCCATCGAGCCGGGCATCTATTTGGCGGGCAAATTCGGCGTGCGCATCGAGGACCTGGTGGCGGTCACCGAGGACGGCGGCGAAACGCTGAACGCCCTGGACCGGGAACTGCGCGTCATCGAGGCCTGATTGCGGGAGAAAACGGCCAACTGGCTCGTTGCCTTTTCCGTATGGAACCGGGGGCGGCAACTGCCTGCCCGTTTCCCGGTGCCCAACTGCAATTAGGGTTTCTCGCCGGCCCGCTAGGAGCGCCCCGGTTCCCCGCTTTCAGCGGGGAACCGGGGCTGGAGGGGGCGG
>DVHZ01000014.1 GCA_018711685.1 Candidatus Excrementavichristensenella intestinipullorum
TTGCAAGAGAGAAAGAAATAGAGATATTTATTGTTGACACGCGAAGAGCAGATTAGGTTTTTGAACCCTTGATTGCAATACATTTCACGTCCAGCGATTGCAGTTTTTCCAATGGGTGCACGGGATGAAAGAATCACAGTACCAGCAGGGAACGGCTTAAGGCTTGTTTCCTGCACCGCCTTCTGTGTAATATGCCGAACGGAATCGTTGATTATATAGCTATCTTCTGTCAACTCAGCAGGCGTAATCCACACTACATCGCCGTCCCAATAATCGGAAATGCCGCTTTTCGGAGTTGAGCCAGAGACCACTGTACATATATCTCCAAGCCGTACAAGTGAATGCTTCATGCTGCCACCTCCATCTGCTCGGAAAATTGGGATTTTACCAGTGTATCAAAACTATTTGCCTGCTGATGGCATTGGGAGATAAGCGCATCCAGTTTATCGAGCGTTCTAGCAATCTTGCGCTGCTTCTCCAGGGGCACAACATGTATGGGAAGCTCTTTTAGATCAGAGAACTTCAAGCTATCCCTGACGCTCCCCGCAGCATGCGCCTTGATAAACGTCATCCCCACGTCGCTCTTAAGATAATGTAAGAGATATTGGCGGTCCAGCTTGTCGCTTACCTTAAAAACGACATACAGCGGACTGACGATCACGCGCTCAGCGCTGTTTTGCCAAGCAATCGAACCGACGTTGATCCTGGAAGGGTTGTATGCAAAGTAACCACGAGGCACGATTTTATAGGTAGTTTTATCCTTGCTGGCTACATCCTTATTGAAATACCCACTGCAGAAACCCCGATCATTTGTAACGCTGTATACAGGAATGCTCTCGTCAAGATGGTTCTTTACGCTAAATTCCGAGATATAGTCCCCTAGCCTCGTCATTTCAGCATCCCCTCCAATTCCTCCAGCCCGGCCGCGATCTCCTTTTCCAACTTCCGCAGTTCTGCCAGTATCTCGCTTGTCGGCGGATACTCCACCGGCACATACTCCGTCTGCTTGTACTTATTGATGGAGAGATCGTAACCATTGTCCACGATCTCCTGTTTGGACACCAGAAAGCTCTGCTCGGTGCGCTTACGCTCCGCTTCCCGGGCAAGATTGTGGAAACGTTCGATGATGTCGGGAATATCGTTCTCCGCGATTTCGCTGCGCTTGTCGTCCAGGCTGAAGCCATCCGCCTTCATATCGTAAAACCACACCTGGTCGGTGCCGCCTGCGCCCGTCCTGGTGAACACCAACACGGCGGTAGACACGCCCGCATAGGGCTTGAACACGCCGCTTGGCATGGAGATGACCGCCCGGAGTTGATTGTTTTCGATGATCTCCCTGCGGATGGATTGATGCGCCTTCGAACCGCCAAACAGCACGCCATCCGGCACGATGCAGGCGCAGCGCCCGCCCTTTTTCAACATTCGCAAAAACAGGGCGAGAAACAGAAGCTCTGTCTTCTTGGTGTTGGTGACGTTTTTGAGGTTGTCATGGATGCTCTCGGCGTCGATCGTCCCCTTGAAGGGGGGATTTGCCAGAATGACGTCGTATTTGCCGGAGATGTCGTTTTGCTTGGAAACGCTGTCCTTATACTCGATCTTCGGATGCGTGATGGAGTGCAGCATCAGGTTCATCGCAGAGATGCGCAGCATGGTGCGGTCGGTGTCAAAGCCGGTGAACGATTCGCCCGCAAAGCGTTCCCACTGCTGGCTGGTCATCGTATCCTCAAAATGGCGGCGGATAAACTCGCTGGCGGAGACAAGGAAACCGGCCGTGCCGCAGGCGGGATCGCAGATCAGGTCGTCCGGCGTCGGCGCGATCAGCTCGACCATCATCTCGCGGATGTGCTTGGGCGTGCGGAACTGGCCGTTTTGTCCGGCGGTGGAGAGCTTTCCCAGCATGTATTCATACAGGTCGCCCTGCATATCCAGGCCGGTGAGATCATGCTGGTACAGATCCTCCAAACCAGTCACGATCTTCTGCAAAACCTGCGGGGTCGGGATGAGGAACATGGCGTCCTCCATATAGCGGGAGAAAGCCGTCATATCTTCCGAAAGCTCGCCGCCATTACCGGCGTTATCCAATATCTTTCCATCCGCGCCGATCTCCGGCAGCTTTCCGCCTTTCATTTTTTTGATGGCGGGAAAGACAAAGTTGGCGATGATATTGAAAATGTCCTGAGGATGCCGGTCTTTGAAATGGCTCCATCGCATCGACTGGCCGATTTCGGTTTGGGGGAATATCTTTTCCAGAGATTCGCCGGTGGCGTTTTCAAACTGCTCCGTCTCAAGCTCTTTTTCATCCAACGAACGGATGAAGATGAGGTAAGTGAGCTGCTCGATGACCGTCAACGGGTTGGTGATGCCGCCCGCCCAAATATCCGTCCATATTTTGTCGATCTTGTTTTTGATTACGCCTGTGATCATGATATTCCTCCGTATGCCAGCCAAATCGGTCGTAGAACACAAATCGACCTTTTCATTATAAGGCAAAATGACGTTTTCAAAAAGTATAAGCCGGTAAATTCGGAGAAGCGCAAATATAGAAAACAATAAAGGTTGTGCATTTTTGAGATTTTAATATAATCTTTTGAATTATTCAAAAATGAAACCCGCCCGGAGATTCGTTAAATCGTCGCCAAAACTCCCTCAAACGCCTCCAAGTCTAAAAATGAACGAGGATTTAAGGGAATCCCATCAACGATTCTGAAAAGTGTTCGCGCCAAAAATGCAAAAACAGGTCGGATATGCCCGTTTTACCGGTAAATATGCAAGAAACAGGACGCGCTCAGCGTATCATTGAGCGCGTCCTTAGGTGGCGGAGAAGGAGGGATTCGAACCCTCGCGCCAGTTATCCCGGCCTACTCCCTTAGCAGGGGAGCCCCTTCGGCCATACTTGGGTACTTCTCCATAGCCGTGGCGGAGAGAGAGGGATTCGAACCCCCGGTGCCTTTCGACATCACTGGTTTTCAAGACCAGCGCCTTCAACCACTCGGCCATCTCTCCAATCAAACCAGCGGGTATCATTATACCATTGCGGCGGGACGTTGTCAATATGATTAGGGTAAAATGTTGGGAAGGGCGGTTAGCTTTTTTTCCAGCTCCGCCAGGCTGCCGTGGGGCCATTGCCCTATATCCACCCCTTGGCCGTGTTCCAGGCAGTCGGTGACCAGGTACACCGCCATGCCGGTCTGGGCCGCGGGCATATCCTCGGCCACGTCGTTGCCGCACATCAGGCAGTTGTCCGGCGCCTTGCCCAGAGCGCGCAAAATGTCCAGGTAGTACCGGGGATGGGGCTTACAGTAGGTGCTGTTGTCGTAGGTGGTCACCCAGGCGAAATCCCGGTCGGTCAGGCCGGCCCAGCTGAGCCGGGTGCGCACTCCTTCCAGGGGAAACAGGGGATTGGTGGCCAGCGCCAAGGTATAGCCCTTGTCCCGCAGGGAGGCCATCAGGTTCCCCAGGGGGCGGCAGGGCAGCACCCCCCGCCGGGCGTTGTGGAAGGGACCGGCGTAGAACTGGCGGAACAGGGGCTCGTGGGCGAGGGCCTGGGCCCCAAAGGAGCCGGCGAAGCTGGCCCAGAACCGCTCCCGATTGGTGGCGCGGCCGTCGTTGTCCACCATGGCCTGGACCCCCCGCCATAAGGCGTCGATCAGCGCCTGGGGCGGGTAGCCCAAGGGTTGGGCAAAGCGGACCAGCTCGGCAAAGTATGCCTGGGTAAAATCCCGCTGCACCATGGGCAGCAGCGTTCCGTCCAAATCGAACAAAAGCGTGTCCAGCATAGCCCATCCTTCCTTTCCCAGGCTTCATCATAACCGGGCAATGTGGTCTGGGCGGGGCGGATAGGTTAAGGAATGGCGCAGGGCGGGATTTTTATGGGCTTTTTACCTGGCGTCTGGCGTGGGCCCCTTGCGTTCAGCCACAGGGCGGCGGCTTTTCCGGGAGAAAAGCCGCCGCCAAGGACCGGCGCTGGATATGCCCGCAGCTCCGCCGGGAGAAAGACATGAGCCTGGCCTAGGCCGTCGCGGGGGAGGCGCAGCCCCACCGTAGCCGCGACGCCGCATAAGGCATCCGGCGGGAATCTCAGCCCTCTCCCTATCCGCCTCTATCAATTCCCCATACCTCCCCCAAATCATTTTGACCATGCCCCTCGTCCATGACCATTTTCCCCCCCATTGACAATTTCCAAAAATTCGATATTGACATATGCCGGAAAAATCGCTACAATAGGACATGTAATTGGCATATGTCATGAAATGGAGGGGGGGAAGGGATGTCCAGGCCCTGTAAGAGGAGGCGGGTATGCGCCATGCCTGGCTGTGCGCGGTATGGGCCATTGGCGCTGGGGGAGGCAGGGGGCAACGTGACCATGACGGTAGATGAATACGAGGCCATACGGCTGATAGATTTAGAGGGGCTGACGCAGGAGGAATGTGCGGCGCGGATGCGGGTAGCCCGTGCCACGGTGCAGGGCATTTATGCGTGTGCGCGGCGGAAGCTGGCCCAGAGCCTGGTAGAGCAGAAGGAACTGCGGATTGAGGGCGGCGACTACGAGCTGTGTCCAGGCGGGGGTTGTTGTGGGCGCCGGTGCGGCGGAAAGAAGAAAGGAGCAGGAGAAGATGAAGATCGCGGTAACCTATGAGGATGGACAGGTATTTCAGCATTTTGGGCACACCCAGTATTTCAAGGTATACGAGGTGGATAGTGGCAAGGTATCCGGCGCGCAGGTGTTGGACGCCCAAGGCGAGGGCCATGGGGCGCTGGCGGGACTCTTGGCGCGGGCGGGGGTAGATACCCTCATCTGTGGCGGCATAGGCGGCGGCGCCCGACAGGCGCTGGCCCAGGCGGGGATTAAGCTGTATCCGGGCGTAACCGGAGGGGCGGATCAGGCGGTAGAGGCGCTGCTGGCAGGCACACTGGCCTATCATCCGGATACCCTGTGTAACCACCACCATCACG
Organism: Candidatus Excrementavichristensenella intestinipullorum; assembly: GCA_018711685.1. Lineage (GTDB taxonomy): Bacteria > Bacillota > Clostridia > Christensenellales > Aristaeellaceae > Excrementavichristensenella > Excrementavichristensenella intestinipullorum. The sequence continues at coordinate 4,954 of DVHZ01000014.1, forward strand.
GAGACGGGGAAGGCTGCGGCCACCATCACGGAGACGGGGAAGGCTGTGGCAACCATCACGGAGACGGGGAAGGCTGTGGCCACCATCACGGCGGCTGTGGACAAAGTTGAGAATCCGGTGCAGGGGAAGCGCTGGCAAGAGATAAGCCCAATTTCCCTTTCGGCCCCGGTTATCCCCAAGGAGAAGGCCTGTTTCTAATCGGGAAACAGGCCTTCTCGGGTGCGGCAGGGCCGCCGCCATCCGGCGGCGGCCCTCAGACCGTTGACAAACCTCAGTCAACGGTCACTTTTTTGAAAAAACCGAAAAGAACCGAAAAAACCAAAAGGAAAAGGCAGCCCTCACGTCGAATATAAATACATCAACACAACCAGAAAGAAACCAGGCGGTGAAGGGAATGCTCAAGCAGCGGCGGGAGAAGCAGCAGCAAATGGAGATGGTGATCATGGAACAGATGGTGCCGGAGGATCACTTTCTGCGAAAAGTAGACCGTGCGGTGGACTTCAGCTTCATCTACGATCTGTGTGCGCCGCTGTATTGCGCGGACAACGGCCGGCCCGCCATCGATCCGGAGATACTGTTCCGGATGCTGCTGGTGGGGTATCTGTACGGGATCAAGTCCGAGGCGCGGCTGGAGGAAGAGATCAACTACAACATCGCCTACAAGTGGTTCTGCGGACTGGATTTGACAGACAAGGCGCCGGACGCGACGACGATCAGCCAGAACCGCCGCCGACGTTTCCGGGACAACAACATTGCGGAAGAGATTTTCAACGAGATTCTGCGGCAGTGCGAGGCGAAGGGGCTGGTGGGTGGAGCGATCCTGTATACGGATTCGACGCACATCAAGGCGAAGGCGAACAAGCACAAGAAGAAGCAGGTGGAAGTAGCGGTCACGCCGAAGGCATATCTGAGCGAACTGGACGCGCAGGTAGATCAGGAACGTAAGGAACTGGGGAAGAAGCCGTTTGACCGGGATGACGAGGCACACAAGGGCGGCGGGAGCGCCACGCGGATGCAGAGCACGACAGACCCGGAGAGCGGCCAGCAGAGCCGGGATGGGAAGCCGAACGGTTTTTACTACAGCGAACACCGCACCGTGGACAGCAAGCGCAATGTGATCGTAAACGTGCATGTGGAAGCGGCAAACATCAACGACGTGACGCCGATGCCCGAAATACTCGACGAGGTGGAGAGAAGACTTGGGAAGCTGCCCAAGTACATGGGACTGGACGCGGGATACCAC
>DVHZ01000095.1 GCA_018711685.1 Candidatus Excrementavichristensenella intestinipullorum
GGCGATTCCGGCGGCCGGCCCGGCGCGGGGGGCTGCCCATGGACCCGGTCCATGGGCAGCCCGGAAGGCCGAAACCCTTGCCCCGAACCGGCGGATGGGGTATACTGAACGCAGAAGAGATGCCGGAAACCCGGCGGAGGGGGAGAAGACATGTTTCAGGGAAAAGTGGCGGTGGTTACCGGCGGGGCCGGGGGCATCGGCGCCCAGATTTGCCGGGAATTCGCCCGGCTGGGCGCTCAGGTCTGCCTGATAGACCAGGCGGACAACCCCTGTTTCGTGGGGGACGTAGGCGACCCGGCGGCGCTGGAGGCTTTTGCCGGGCAGGTGATTGGGCAATACGGGCGGGTAGACTTTCTGGTGAACAACGCACCGCCGCCCTTTCTGGGCATCGACCGCTGCGATTACCAGCAATTTGTGCAGGCGCTGAAGGTGGGCGTGGCCGCGCCCTATTACCTGACCCGGCTGCTGGCGCCCCATTTTGGGGAGGGGGCCAGCGTGGTCAATATTTCCTCCACCCGGCAGTTCATGAGCCAGCCCTACTCGGAGAGCTATTCCGCAGCCAAAGGGGGAATCGGCGCGCTGACCCACGCCCTCGCCGCCAGCCTGGCGGGCAAGGCCCGGGTGAACGCCATATCCCCCGGCTGGATCGATACCCAAGGCCGCGCCTATACCGGCCCCGACGCCGTCCAGCATCCGGCGGGCCGGGTGGGCCGGCCCCAGGACATCGCCGCCATGGTGATGTACCTGTGTTCCCCCCAGGCCGGATTTATCACCGGCCAGAATTTCATCATCGACGGGGGCATGACCCGGCAGATGATTTACCACGGCGACGGGGGCTGGCGGCTGGAGGAAGGCTTTTTCGGCGAGAGGAGCTAACCGCCCCGGTCATTCAACCGGCGGGCACCGGGGGCTCGTCTGGCCGTCCCGGCGGGCTCCAAGGCCTCGTCCGGCCTCCCGGCGGGTTTAGAACCTCCCCCGGCGGCCCGGGAGGTTCCGCTGGGGGGCTGGCTGCGATGGAAGCCGGGCCGGGACAAAAAGACCGGCGCGGGTCACGCCGCCGCCGGAAAGGGCGCGAAGCGATCGGGTTTCAGCCAAAGGTTGGACCCGGTTGCTTTATTAATGCGATACACTGTCAGGCAAAGTCCGGCGAGCGGGTCCACTCCGCCAAGGCGGGAGTGCAGCGCAGGGACTGGCGGATCTTCAGGGCCGCCGCCCGGCGGGTGAAGGGGTCCCACCCCGGCCCAGCCAGCAGGGGCTGGGCGGCCTGAGGATAGCGCAGGCATGCCTCGGCGGCCAGCCAAGCCCGGGCCATGTCGGTATAATAGCGGCCCGGCGGGCAGGCCCGGGCCTGCTCCAGGCACCGCCGGGCCCATTCCCGGCTGGCCAGCAAATGGTCCAGCATGACCACCAGCCCGAACCGGGCGGAAAACTCGCCGGGGCCAGAGGCCAGCCCGCTGGCCCAGGAAAAGGCGGTTTCCGGGTCCCGGGCGGCAAATTTGCAGCTGGCCGCCACGCTGTCACACACCGCCCAATTGTGGATTCCCCCGGCAAAGTCGGACAACAGCGCGGCGTGGCGGGCAAAATCCATGGGGGCCAGGGCGAGCACCAGGCCGTGGAGCATGGCTTCTTCGTAGCAGGCGTGATTCCAGCGCGCCTCCAAGGCCTGCCAGTTGGACCGGGCCAACTGCCGGGCCATCTTGCGCAGATGGCCCATGCGCACCCCCAGGATGCCGGAAACGCCGGGCAGCAGCTTGCCCATAAAGGCGGCGTACTCCGGTTCCGCCAGGGCGGCCAGCCAGGCCCGCAGTTCATCCATGGGCGGGAGATTTCCGCGCCATCCGCTCCTTGGCTATGCACCACAGGCTGATGGACACCACCACGATGGCCGCCCCCACCAAGGCGAAGGGGCCGGGGGTTTCGCCGTCGAAGATGGCCACCCATACTGGGTTGAGCAGGGGCTCCAGGGTACCGATGAGGGAGCAGGCCAGGGGCGGGCAGTTTTCGCTGGCCAAGCCGCACAGGATGTAGGGAATGCCCAGCTGAAGCACCCCCAGCAGGGCCAGGAACCCCAGGGACTGGCCGCTGAGGCTGCCCCCGTCCAGGGCCAGAAAGGGAATGCCGATAAGGGCGGTGAGCAGGTGCCCCATGAGCATGCCGCTCATGCGCTCGCTCTTGTCGCAGTGGCGCACCGACAGGAACATGCCCGCCATGAACAGCCCCGCCAGCACCCCCAGCAGGTTGCCCACCAGCTTTCCCCCGTCCAATTGATCGAAGAAGAACAGGGCTATGCCCGCCAGGGTGGCGATCACCACCGCCAGGTCCACCCGCAGGAACCGTTCCTTCAGGAACAGGGCGGAGGCGATCAGGATAAATACCGGCGCCGTGTACTGCAGGACGATGGCGTTGGCCGCGGTGGTCAGCTTGTTGGCCGACACGAAGGCGAAGAAGGTGGCGGCCAGGAAAAAGGCGCTGATGGCCACATTGCGGGTCAGGCGGATCTTCTCATGGCGCAGCAGCATAAAGACCAGCACCGTGGCGGCGGCGAAGAGGCTGCGCATTCCGGCGATGGCGAAGGGATTGAGGTCGATGAGTTTGATAAAGAGTCCGGCGATGCTCCACAGCGCGGCGCACACCACCATCTGAAGCATGGCCTTTTTTTCCGCGTTCATCGGTACGATCGCTCCTGTCCAAAAAATAAAACCGTCCGAATGCCCTATGTCCCGGCTTGCCTGGGGCCCCGGGGCGCTACGGCGGGGGCCCGGGGGCCTGGCGCTCAGGGCGCTTCCCCGGCGCAGGTCCGGGCCTCAGCGCTGCGGCGGGGGCCCGGGGGGTCCAGGGGGGAGTCCCCCCTGGCGGGGGGTCTGGGGGGCGGAGCCCCCCGGCGGGTTTGGCGGGGAGCGGAGCTCCCCGCCAAACCTAGCCCATCAAGGGACAAAGTGGAACCGCCGGTTTAAGAAATGCACGCACATATCCACCCAGGCCGCGCAGTCCGGATTGGGAGTGCCCACTTCCTGGTTGCACAGGGACAGGCCGTGCTGGCCCTTTTCGAAGATGTGCAGCTCGCAGGCCACGCCTGCCTGGCCCAGGGCGGCGGCCATCCACAGGGAGTTCTGCATGGGCACCACCTCGTCGTCGGCGGTATGCCAGATGAAGGCGGGGGGCGTATCGGGGCTCACGTGGCGCTCCAGGGAGAAGAAGTCCTCCAGGGATTTGTCCCCGCCGGTAACCAGGTCGAAGGATTTCTGGTGGGCGAAGCGCCCCGCCACGATGACCGGATAGCACAGCACCATGGCGTCGGGGCGGTTGCGTCCCGAACCGGCCTGGGCCACCCGCTGGTCGGCCCAGTGTACGCCCAGGCTGGCGGCTAGGTGGCCGCCGGCGGAAAAGCCCATCACCGCCACGGCGTTGGGGTCCACGTGCCAGGCCGCGGCCCGCTCCCGCACCAGGGCCACCGCCCGGCTGAGCTGTTCCAGGGGGCGCATATCCGAGGCAGCCGCCCCCACGGCGTACTCCAGCACGAATACCTGATAGCCCCGGCTAAACAAAGCCATGGCGGGGGGCTCGTTTTCCCGGTCGGAAAGGAATTCGTATCCACCGCCGGGGCAGATGATCACCGTGGGGCGGCTGGCGCGGTCGATCTCCCCGCTGGTATCGTGAAGATACCCGGTAAGAGGCGCGCCCAGGCATTGGGTGTCCACTCGCTTCATAATGTTTTATCTCTCCTTCGTCAGCCAGGCCAGGATACCCGCCCACAGCGGATCGTATCCGGCCCAATCCATAAACTGGGGCGGCCCCCAGTGGGGCGCGCAATCCGACATAAAGGCGGCGGAGCGGCCTGCCCCGAACTGGCCGAAGGCCAGGAAGGGATCGCCCTCCAGGGTCATGGCCACGGTGCAGCCGGGCTTGGGCAGCACCCGGTTATAGCCCAGGAACCAGGGCCAGTCGCCGGGCACGCCCTCCAGGGCCGGATGGGCCTGGGCCAGCTGGGGCGTCACCCCTTCGGGATGCTCCATCAGGTCGTCGGTTTCCAGGCAGGCGACGGGCAGCACCTGAGCCAGGGCGGTGCGGCCGTACTTGGCCTTGGCGTCCACCCCGGAGAAGGCCATGTATCCGCCCACCATCAGCAGAGCGCCCCCGTCCAGCACGTAATCCCGCAGGGAGATCAGCCGGTTGGGCATCCGCTGGCTCTTGGCGAACACGTCGGGGTGCAGCAGCAGGGTGTTGCTGCCGATGTCGGATAAAATGACGCACTGGTAGGCGGATAACTCCTGAGGCGTAAAGGGAAAGGCCACCGCCGCCCGGTGGTTGGGCAGGTGGTCTACCTGATAGCCCGCCCTTTCCAAGGCCAGGATCAGGCGCTGGGAGCCTTCCTCGTAGGCGGAGGTGTAAAAGGCGTCAAAGCCCTTTACATGGGTGGTGTAGCTGGTCCAGCTCTCACCGGCCAGCAAGATTTTTCCCGGCATGGCGTCGCTTCCTCCTTCAATTTGTCGTGGGGGAACAGGGGCTCCCGCCGCGCTAGACGGCCCGCGTCCAGGCCCGGACACCACTCCAAGCGCTGAGGCGCGCTTGGGCATAGCCCGGCGTTGGGACGCGCCTTGGGCGCGGCCTGGCCCGGGGATTAGGCGGGTCCTTTTTCGTCCTTCATAATGCGCACGATGGTCTGGTTGGTACAGCTCATGCCCTCGCACACCAGCTGTCCCAAATGGGCGATCAGGTCTTCAAATTTGTCATCCAGAATGCCGTCCCGGGGGCTGACCCCGGTGCCCTCCATGGCCAAATAGGCCGCCTCCACCGCCAGGCCGGCGGAGAGGGCCACCTTGCTGGCGCAGCCCTCCTTGGCGCCGTCGCAGATCATGCCGCTGACGCTGCCCAATATGTTGCGGGCGGCCAGCAGCATTTCCCGCTCCCTTCCCCCCAGCATGTACACGATGCCCAGGGAGGCGCCCAGGCCGGAGGCCACCCCGCAGGCGCACACGCTGGACAGGGGGCCGATGAAGCTCTTGATGTACAGGTTCACCAGGCTGCCCAGGGCCATGGCCCGCAGCTTGGTTTCCTCCCCCGCTTCCATGGACTGGGCCGCCGCCTCCATGGTCAGGTACAGGGTAATGCCCTGGTTTCCGCTGCCTGTGGCGGTCATCACGGGCAGGGGCACTCCGCTCATCCGGGCATAGCTGGCCGCCCCGGCCATGCGCTTGGCCTGGGCGAAGGGAGAGCTGTCCCCTCGCAGAGTGGAGGGCAACACGAACCGGTCCAGCCGTTGGCCGTCGGCCTGCTGGAAGATCTCCCGGTTCATGGACACCGCCTCGGCCAGAAAGTCCAGCCGCTGCAAGGGCACTTCCTTGGCGAAATCCAGGAAATCCGTGAGGGTATAGCGGCGAATGGCCGAGGGCGCGTCGGGGGACCCGGAGGGATCGAAGGGCTGGAAGGGCGCGTGTTCCACCCGCACCACGTGGTCGTGGGCCCCGTAGGTGATGGCCCGGACGCAGTCCTCCTGGCCGAACAAGGTGGTTTCGATGTAGAGCTCCTGCATGTCCTGGGCGATCTCCAGGGCTACATGGGGGCGCAGGGCCTTGGCCTGGGCGAGGGCCTCCGGCGTGACGGTGTGCAGGGCGTTCATCCCCGCTTCCGGGTCCCCGGCGGTGACGCCCAGGGCGGCGCACAGGTCCACGCCCCGCTCGTCGGCGCCGGGAATGCCCACGCCCATGGCGTTTTTGAACAGGTAGGGGTCCGTTCGCACGGTCATTCGCTGCACCGGGCCGCGGAAGGCCGAGCGGGCCATGGCCGCGTTCAGGGCGATGGCGGAGGGCTCGGTACAGCCGGTGGAGGGCGCCAACGCGCCCCGGATCAGGTCCAGCAGCTCATTTTGGGCTTGGATCGTCATGGGAAAAACTCCTTTACCGGTTGTATGTATACAACAATTCGCCGCCGGACGGGCAAATTCCTTCCATTTCTCCGCATTTTTGCGGCCAAACCGCGCCATGCTAACCGGGAGAAGGTGATGGCGTGAAGAAAAAATGGATACCCTGGGCGCTGCTGGCCGGAGCGGGGGTTTTGCTGGCGCTGGGCATAGCCTTCGCAGCGGATGCCCTGGCCATGCTGGACGTGGACAAACTGACGGCGCTGCCCCAAAGCACCGTGCTGTACGACCGGAACGGCCAAGCCGCCGCCGTGCTGTCCGGCGCGGAGGACCGGCAGGCGGTAGCCCTGGAGCAGGTGCCCCTGTGGGTACGGCAGGCCTTTGTGGCCGCCGAGGATGCCCGCTTTTACCAGCACCATGGGGTGGACTTCTACCGCATCGGCGGCGCTCTGGCCCAAAACCTGAAAAGCGGGGACTACAGCCAGGGCGCCAGCACCATCACCCAGCAGCTGATCAAGCTGACCCACCTGAGCGGGGAAAAGACCCTGGCCCGCAAGGCCCGGGAAGCGCTGCTGGCCCTGCGCCTGGAGACGGTGATGGACAAGGACCAAATCCTGGAAGCCTACCTAAACGCGGTGTACTTCGGCGCGGGGGCCTATGGCATTCAGGCGGCCAGCCGGACGTACTTCGGCTGCCAGGCCCAGCAGCTCACCCTGGAACAGGGGGCACTGCTGGCGGCCATCATCAAGGCGCCCTCCACCTACGCCCCTCACCTGCACCCGGACAACGCCCTGGAGCGGCGCAACCTGGTGTTGGAGCAGATGGCAGAGCAGGGCTACATCTCCCCGGAGCAGGCCCGGCAGGCCCAGGCCGCGCCGGTGGAGATTCTGGAGCAGGATGGGGAGGATGCGCCCTACCCCTGGTACGTGGAGCAGGCCGCCGGGGAGGCGGCGGATATCCTGGGCATCCAGTACGAGGAGCTATTGTCCGGGGGCTACAAGCTGTATACCGGGCTGGATACCCAGATGCAGCAGAGCGCCCAACAATTGTTTTCCCAGGCGGACTTCTTCCCCCCGGACGCGGCGGACGGGGAAAGGGCCCAGGCCGCCTTGGTGTGCCTGGACGTGGATACCGGGCTGATCCGGGCGGTGATGGGGGGCCGGGATTATCAGGTGCGGCGGGGACTCAACCGGGCCAGCGCCATCCAGCGCCAGCCTGGCTCCGCCTTTAAGCCTGTGTCGGTGTACGCGGCGGCGGTGGACCGGTTCGGCTACCTGCCCACCAGCTTTGTGGAGGATACCCAGCGGGACTTTGGCGGCGGCTATACCCCAGGCAACGTGGGAGGGCGATACTACGGCCCGGTGACCCTGCGGGAAGCCCTTTCCCGGTCGCTGAACGTGGCCACGGTGGACCTGCTCAGCCGCACCAGCGTGGAGGCGGCCATGCAGTACGCCCAGGCGGCGGGCATCGATTTGGACGATGCGCAGGACCGCAACCTGGCCCTGGCCCTGGGTTCCCTCACCCAGGGGGTGTCGCCCCTGGCCCTGGCGGGGGCCTACGCCCCCCTGGCCGGAGGGGGGCAGTGGGCCCGGCCCCACGCCATCCAGCGGATTGAAGACGGCCAGGGCCATACGGTCTATACCTATCAGGAGGCCAAGCGCCAGGTGATGAGCCCGGTAAGCGCCCGGCTGATCACCGATATGCTGCAGACCGCCGCCAGTACCGGCACCGCTAAGGCCCTGGGGCGGCTGGATTTTACCGTGGCGGGCAAGACGGGCACCGTGGGCATGACGGGAGGCAATCGGGACGTGTGGACGGCGGCCTATACCCCCAAGGTGGCCCTGGCGGTGTGGATGGGCTTTGACCAGCCGGACGGGGAACACATCCTGTCCAACGCGGTCACCGGTTCCAGCCATCCCGCCAAGCTGGCCGCCGCCTTTCTGGAGGCCAACGCCCAGTCTGCGGCGGGAGGCGACTTCCCCATACCCCAGGAGCTCACCCAGGTGCTCATCGACAGCCGCGCCCTTTCGGAAAAGCACCGGGCCATGTTGGTGAGCCCGTTGACCCCCAAGGCGTACAGCCAAATGGAACTGTTTCCCCGCAGCCTGGCCCCCACCCAGGTGTCCGATGTATGGCAGGCGCCTAGCCGGGTGTTCGACCTGGCGGCCAGGAGCGCGGAAGGCGGGGTGGAGCTGTCCTTTACTGCGGTGGACGACTACGCCCTGTACCGGCTCTACCGCCAGGACGCCGGGCAGGATACCTTGCTGGCGGAACTGAACGGTCAGCGGGGCCAGCGCCTGGCCTGGCTGGATACCGCCCCCACCGGCGGCGCTTATTGGGTGACGCCCTGGGAAAAGCGGCTGCTGGAGGAGGGCGTGGAGCTGGCGGGTGCGCCTTCGGACAAGGTAGCTCCGGGGCAGACCGCTCAGCCGCAGCGGGAGCAGAACGCTCCCATTGTCCAGCAAACGCCCCTGTTCTGACCGCCGCGCCTGGGGTCGCCGAAAAAATGCCCCCCGCGCCCGGCCTGCCCCCCAGGGGCGAAGCCCCTGG
>DVHZ01000096.1 GCA_018711685.1 Candidatus Excrementavichristensenella intestinipullorum
CCACCCACCCACCCTACGTCCCGCCGGGCCCGGCCCGGTTCGACGAGGCGGCGCTGCCCGAGCCCATGCGGGAACGGCCCTTTCAGCCCCCGGCGGAAAGGGACCCCCGCACGCTGTACCTGCGCCTGTCCGGCCCGGAGGACCGGGAAAAGGCGGCCCGCATCCTGATGATCACCCCGGGGCCCATCCGGGTGGTGTTCGCCTATCCCGGCGGGGAGCGGCGGGATGCGCCCCACAACCTGTTCGTAGGGGAGAACTTTCTGCGGGAGGCGCTGGAGGCGGCTTTTGGCGGGGGGAGCGTGGTGCTGCGCTAGGCCCGCGGCGCTTTCCCCTTCGGAAAGGCGGCCCCAACGTGAACAAAATAGGGCGAAAAGGGAACGTTTCCGGGGGCGGGTTGTGCCCGGAGGCCTGGTTTGCTATAATTAATTTATGGGGACAAAAGGACCGCGCCCCGTTGCGCCGGGGAGGGTGACAATACGAAAGGGCCGAGGGCCGGGAAAATGGAGGGATGAGGCCATGCGGGAGGAATACGTGCCCAACTTGAAGGTGCCAGGGAAGAAGGGGCCTAGCCACAAGATGTGGTTGACGGCGCTATTGTGCCTGGCGCTGCCCCCGGTGGGGCTGGTGCTGCTGTGGGGCGGCGCGCGTTGTCCCCTGCGGGGCAAGCTGTGGCTGACGGCGCTGAGCGTGGCGGTGATGGTGACCGCCATGACCCTGGTGCTGGAGTGGCAGAATCAGTCGGCCTATACCGTGGTTCCCCAGCCCACCGGCTACAATCTGGCCCAGCCGGCAGCCACGGTCCAGACCACCCCGGTCCCCGCCCAGAACCAGGCCGGGGAGGCGGCGCAGAGCCAGGCCCAGACGGGAGAGGCGGAGCAGCAGACGGCGGTGATGGACGGGGTCATTCCTGCCAATCCCTTGGGATGAGGCAAAAATGGGGGGCTGAGGGGCGAAAATGCCCATAAAACCGGCTGAAATTCCCGTTTTTGCTTGACGAATTGGGCAATTGGCGATAAAATCATACTATCTAGGGACTCCATTAGGAGGTTGAAGCGATGTTTTGCAGCCACTGTGGCAAAACCGTGGACCCGGCGGCGGAAAAGTGCGCTCATTGCGGCGCGCCCTTGGGCGACAGCAGGCTGAGCGGCCATACCGCGGTGCAGGCCCGCATTATCCCCGCAGGCCAGGAGGGCGAACAGCCGGCGCGCTATACGCCCTATACCAAGACCAGCTATACCGGGGAGATGAGCCCGGGGGAGGACGTGTACAGCCGTACCGCCTACCGGCCCGTGCTGACCCAGAACGCCGGCCAGGACCAGGCGGACGCCCAAGGTGAGCAGGATCAGGCCGGCCAGGAGCAGGTCCAGCAGGACCAGCCCGGCAAGGAAGCGCCTCAGGCCGCCCAGGAGCAGGTGGATGTGGACGCGCTGTTGGGAGATAAGCCCATCCAACTGGACGAGGCCCAGAAAGCGGCCCTGAAGCAGCTGGAGCACGCGCCCGAAGGGGCCCCCGACCCCGACCGGGCCCAGCAGATTCTGCGGGAGGAAACCGGCATCCAGGTCAAGCCCCTCACCCCCATCCGCAAAAAGGGCATTAGCCCCGAGGTGGAGAGCTACATCCAGCGGATGGAGGCGCTTAAGGGCAAGAAGGCGGCCAAGAAGCGGGAACGCCGGGTGGAGGAATACGAGGAGGAAGAGGGCGGCGAGGAGGCGGCGCCCGCCGTTGCGCCCGCCGGCCAGCCCGAGCAGCCGGAGCGGCCGGAACAGCCCGCTTCGGTTCGCAGCCGGGCTCGGGGCCGGGTGCGCCGTTGGGTGGGCCGCGGGGCGGCGCTGTTGCTCATCGTGGCGGTCATCGGCGGGGGCCTGTTCTACCTGGCCTACGTCACACAGCCCCGCGCCCCCATCGACGGGGTGAGCGCGGACCTGTTCAATGAGGGCGTGGCGCTGATGAAGGAGCGCATCAGCGACAGCTACCGCAAGGAGATCGTGGCCCTGTACCAGAGCGATACCGCGGCCACCAGCGTGGTGGAGCGGCAGGCTGCGGACGCCCAGAGCATCCGGGACCTGATGCCGCAAAATCCCATGGAGAACGACCAGGCCTTTATCGACACGCTGCTGTCTATCCAGGAGGCCATCGACGCGGCCACAGCCACCGACGCCCTGGCGGTGCTCACCCAGTCCGCCACCAGCGTGGATTTGACCGCCGATTCGGAGCAGAACTGGGCGGTGATCCTCAATTATGTCACCCGGCTGGAAAACGCCACCAGCCTGTCCGAGCTGGATATCGTGTCCGGCGGCGTCCAGGAGGTCATGGCTACGCCGACCCCCAGCCCCACCCCTGCGGTAGAGGAATATACCACCCTGTCCAAGGGCTCTAAGGGGCAGAAGGTGAAGAACCTGCAGGAACGGCTGCGGGATTTGGGCTGGCTCCAGGGCATGGTGGACGGCATCTATGGCTCGGCCACCCGCAAGGCGGTGCAGCTGCTTCAGGCAGCCTTGGGCCTCAACCAGAACGGCATGGCCGATCCGGAGCTGCAGGCGCTGCTGTTCAGCGACGAAGCGCCGGTGAAGGGCGCTACGGCCACCACAGCGGAGCCCACCCCGGATGCCAGCGCCGCCGCCAATACCGGCACGGATACCGCCACCGGTACGGATACCGCCGCGGCGGAGGATACGTCCGCCGCAGGGGGCAACGTGGTGGGCGGGGCCAATACTACGGCGTCTCACCACTAAACTTCGGCTTACAGGCTCCGCCCCGGCGGAGCCTGGTTTTTATTTCGCGCTTGGCGCCCAAGGGAGGAAAACCCATGCGAGAAATCCCCATCGCAGCCCTGGTTTACGATTACGACCATACCCTGTCCCCCCGGGATATGCAGGAATTCAGCTTTTTGCCGGGGCTGGGGGTGGAGCCGGAGGCGTTCTGGGCCTCCTGCCGGGATGCGGCCCTGGAGCACCAGCTGGACGGGGTGCTGGCCTATATGTACCGAATGCGCCAGGTAGCCCAGGGGCGCTTGCGCCTCACCCGGCAGGCGCTGATGGACCAGGGCAAGAACATCGAGTTCTTCCCGGGGGTGGAGGATTGGTTCCACCGGATCAACCAGCTGGGCCGCCAGGCAGGGGTGGAGGTGGAGCACTACATCATCTCCTCGGGACTCCAGGAGATCATAGAGGGCTCCCGCATCGCCAAGCACTTTAAGGCGGTGTTCGCCGCCTCCTACGTATACGATCAGAACGGCGAGGCGGTGTGGCCGGCCACGGCGGTGAACTATACCAGCAAGACCCAGTACCTGTTCCGCATCAACAAGGGCATATTGGACGTGACCAACGACCGGGACCTGAACGCCTTTACCCCGGAACACATGCGCCGGGTGCCCTTCACCAACATGATCTACGTGGGGGACGGCCTCACCGACGTGCCCTGCATGAAGATGACCAAGCTCAAGGGCGGCTATTCCATCGCGGTCCACGCGCCGGGCGGCGACCCCACCCTGGCCGACGACATGCTCTTTCAAAAGCGGGCTGACTTCGCCGTGCCCGCCGATTACCGGGCGGGCAGCGAGATCGAAAGCACGGTGGCCTGCATCTTCCGCCAGATCCGCGCCCGCCACGACCTGGTGGTGCTGCGGGACAGGCAGGAAAAGCGAGCCTTAAGCCGCCGCGCAGCCCAACCGTAACCAGCTGCGGCGCCTATGGGGCCCGGAGGCATAGCCCCCGGGCCCCCGTTTAGGGGACCCAGTCCCCTAAACGGGGGCCGGTGGGGCCGAGGGGGGGCGGGGGGCCG
>DVHZ01000097.1 GCA_018711685.1 Candidatus Excrementavichristensenella intestinipullorum
CCGGCACCATACTGGCTTTTGTGCCTCTGGACATGCTGGATGCCTATGCCCAGCGCATGGACGCCGTATTCGGAAAGGGCGCCTGCGCCCCCCTGCGGGTGCGCCCCATCGGCCCCTGCACGCTGCCTCAGTCGTAAGCCCCCCAAACCATAACCACCCGTCAAACGGGTGGTTTGCACAAAGGCTAAAAGCCTAATGATACCGGCCAGCGTCTCAAGGCGCTGGCTTTCACATGTCATGTTCAAGCCTATTGCCTTTGCCACTTTTGCCGCCCCTTAAAGGGCGGTCGTATTACTTGCTACCCTTAAAAGGGTCTTCATATTCGCGCACGCTCAGCTTGTCCAGTGCTATATCGTGCTTCTCCTGATCCTCTATGTACTTCTTGATCGTTGCTTCATTCATCCCTACTGTCGATACATAGTACCCTTCCGACCAAAAGTGTCGGTTCCCAAACTTATACTTTAGATTTGCATGTTTGTCAAACATCATCAGGGCGCTTTTCCCTTTCAAGTACCCCATAAAGCTTGACACGCTCATCTTCGGTGGTATACTTAGTAGCAGATGCACATGGTCAGGCATCATGTTCCCTTCCAGTTTCTCTACTCCCTTGTACTTACAGAGTGTCCTTATGCTCTCTCTCAGATCTGTTCTGTACTGGTTGTAGATGATCTTTCTCCTGTATTTCGGTGTAAACACTACATGGTACTTACACACCCATTTGGTATGCGCCAGACTATTCGTTTGGTTTGCCATACATCTCACCTTTCCTTGTACAATAGGCCTGAACAACTTTTTTGTACTTCGAAAGGTGCCTTTTTTGTATAACTTTTTGTTGCCCACCCACTTAGCGGGTGGTTGCCTGTTTCGCTTCGCTCAACTGCCTAAAGGCATTAACCAAACAGCCGCCGCGCCAAGGAGCGCGGCGGCCTAGGATTGGGACGTCACCCAAATCCTTCCGGGGGGATGGAGCATTCCCCGGCGGCATCCGGGCGGGAAAGCTGCCGGAGCCGCAGGGTTCAGGGGATATCCGCGCCAGAACGGTTCAGCGGGTACGGCGTTTGGGGCCGCTCAGGGGAGCCATGGGAAACACCAGGCCGCGTAAAAGGCCGCCGGGTTTTTCCCATGGGACTGCCGGGCCAGGCGCAGGTTTCCTGCGCCACGCACCGCGTCGCCTTAGCGGAGGCAAGCATCGCCGCGCCCAGCGCCTTACCCAGGTCTAACGCGGAAGCGGCCTATTGGATGCCCGCGAATTTCTGACGCACTTGGTCTATCTTTTGCTGCTCCGCCTGCTGGGTAGGATACCAGCCTTTGGAAGCCATCTTTTGATAGATCTGCTCCTGCATGCACAGCGTTTCGTTCAGCGCGGAACCGAAAGCGCCGTGTACCGGCTGGCCTCCGGTGGATTCAATGGCGCCGTGCAGGTACAGGTCCGCCACGCCCTTGGTGGTCAAGAGCAGGTTTTCCATAATGGATTGATCGTTCATGGCGCTTTCCTCCTCATACCAACTGATAGAACTGACCGAACAGCTGCTGATGCTTGGCAGCCAACTGCTCCACGAAATGCTTGAGCTCCTGGTCGCCCAACTGGTTTACCGCCTGCTGGCACTGAGCCTTGAGAAACTTCTCATGACCCAGAGCATCCTCTACGTAAAGCAATTCCTTGGGACTCATGTCCATCACCTCCGTCCTTAGCATGGCCACGCCCGGGCAGAAATATGCGTCGGACCGGCCTCTTGCAAAACGGCGGAAAATGCTATATGATAAGCTCAGGGGCGAGATGAAGGAAAGGGCTGTGAGGATCTTGGGCACTTACCGGCGAATGGACAAGCACAAAATGGCGCTGATGAACAAGCGCAACGTGATGGACTGCATCGCGGAATACGGGCCGATCAACCGGGCGGCCATCGCCAAAAAAGTAGGGTTGAGCGTTCCGGCCATTATGGAAATCGCGGAAGAGCTGATCCAGCTGGGCATGGTGGAGTCGGTGCGGATGCCCGGCAAACTCAGCGGCAAGCCCTTGGAGCAGCTATCCCTGTGCGGGGACCACTTTCGCTACGTAGGGGTGGATGTAGGGCGTGAGACCACCCGCCTGATGCTGGTGGCCTTGGACCGTAAGGTACTGGGCAGGCTGAGATTTCCCACTCGCCAGGTGGAGAACGAAAGCGGCTTCGTGGACCGCATCTGCCAGGGCATCCATCAATTGATCGCCGAATCCCAGGTAGACCCGGCCACGGTGGCGGGGGCCTGCGTCACCATGCCCGGCCTGATCGAACAGGACACTGGCCGGGTCATCTTCTCCCCCAATTTCGGATGGCGGGATATTCCCCTGCGGGATTGGCTGGTCCAGCGCCTGCCCTATCGGATCAAGGTAGAAAGCGCCAATCGAGCACAAGCCATTTACGAAATCTCTTCCCATCCAGGGGACCGGGACCGAACGGTGTTCTGCGTTGGATTGGGCTACGGCATCGGCGGCGGATTTTACGAAAAGGGCCAGCTGTATTACGGAGCCAGCGGCACCAGCTGTGAAATCGGCCATATTCGGGTATCTAGCTATTCCAAAGAGCGCTGCACCTGCGGCAATACCGGCTGCTTGGAGGCGGAAGCCTCGGGCGCGGCGCTGGCACGCAAGGCCCAACGGGCGGTGCGCCAAGGCAAAGACACGTTGCTGGCCGCCATGTGCCAGGGGGAGCCGGATAAAATCACCGCTCGATGGGTATTCGACGCCGCCCATCAGGGAGATTTCTTCGCCCAAGCCCTCATCGAACAGGCGGCCCAGCATATCGGAAGCGCTTTGGCTACTACCATCAACCTGTTGGACCCGGACAAAATCTACCTGTGCGGCGGCTTGCTTAAGAACGGAGACGACTTCTTTCAGCGGGTCAAAAATTATGCCCTGGAAATGCAGATGGATCAGGCGGGACGCCGGGTAGAAATCCTCACCGGTTCCCTAGAAGAGTGGAACGTGGCTATGGGCGCCACCCAGCTGTTCCCCTATTTCGGAGAGGGCTGAGGGCCAAAGCCGCCGGGGCCCGCCGCGCAAAGCGCGGCGGG
>DVHZ01000098.1 GCA_018711685.1 Candidatus Excrementavichristensenella intestinipullorum
CGCCCGCCGGAGGCGGGCGGGCCGGGGCCGGGGCCGGGCGGCCTTCCCGCAGCCCTTTAGGGCTGCGGGCCGGGGGCCGGGGCGGTGGGCAGCAGCCTGCCCACGAACAGGGCCCGAAGGGCGTTGAGCACGGCGATGACCATCACGCCCACGTCGGCGAAAATGGACAGCCACATATTGGCTAGGCCCAGGGCGCCCAGCAGCAGGCAGAGCAGTTTGACGCCGATGGCGAAGGAGATGTTTTGCTTCACGATGGCCATGCATTTGCGGGCGATGCGGATGGCGGAGGCGATCTTCATGGGATCGTCGTCCATGAGCACCACGTCGGCGGCCTCAATGGCGGCGTCGCTGCCCATGGCGCCCATGGCGATGCCCACGTCGGCCCGGCTCAGCACCGGGGCGTCGTTGATGCCGTCGCCCACAAAGGCCAGCTTGGCCCTGGGCGGCTTATTCGCCATGGCCCGCTCCACCTGCTCCACCTTGCCGGCGGGCAGCAGCTGGCTGTACACCTGGTCCACCCCCAGCAGCCGGGCGGTTTGCCTGGCGGGGGCGTCCAGGTCGCCGGTGAGCATGGCTATCTGGCCCACGCCCGCCTGGCGCAGGGCGGCGATGGCCTCCTTGGCCCGGGGCTTGACCTGGTCGCAGATCAGGATATGGCCGGCGTAAGCGCCGTCCACCGCCATGTGGATCAGGGTACCCGCCTGGTGGCAGGGGATGGGGGAGAGGCCCAGGGACCGCATCAGCTGGCCGTTTCCCGCCGCCACGGGGAGGCCGTCCACCAGGGCGGAGACGCCCTGGCCTGCGATCTCCCGGATATCGGTGACCCGGCAGGCGTCCAGGGGCTTCCCCCAGGCCCGGCGCAGGCTTTGGCTGATGGGGTGGGAGGAGGCGCTTTCCACCAAGGCGGCGTATTCCAGCAGCTTGGCTTCCTCCATGGAGCTGTGGTGAATGCCGCTCACCTGGAACACCCCTTGGGTTAGGGTGCCGGTCTTGTCGAACATGACGATTTGGGTTTGGGCCAGTGCCTCCAGGTAATTGGCCCCCTTGACCAGAACGCCCGCCCGGCTGGCCCCGCCGATGCCCGAGAAAAAGCTGAGGGGAATGCTGATCACCAGGGCGCAGGGGCAGGAGATCACCAGGAAGGTGAGGGCCCGGTAGGTCCATACCGCCCATTGTCCCGGGAGCCCGGCCAGCAGCTGGACCAGAGGCGGGACCAGGGCCAGGGCCAGGGCGGCCAGGCACACCGCCGGGGTATAGACCCGGGCGAACTTGGCGATAAAATCTTCGGATTTGGCCTTGCGGGCGCTGGCGTTTTCCACCAGGTCCAGGATTTTGGCCACGGTGGACTGGCCGAATTCTCGGGTAGTGCGCACCCGCAGCACGCCGGTCAGGTTGACGCTGCCGCTGACGATGGGGTCCCCCGCCCTCACCTGCCGGGGCAGGCTCTCCCCGGTGAGGGCGGCGGTGTCCAGGGCGGAATCGCCCTCAATCACCTCCCCGTCGATGGGCACTTTTTCCCCCGGCCGCACCAGGATGACGCTGCCCACCTCCACCTGCTCCGGGTCCACCCGCTGGACCTGACCCTCCGCTTCCAGGTTGGCGTAGTCGGGGCGGATATCCATCAGGCGGCTGATATCCCGGCGGCTCTTACCCACGGCATAGCGCTGGAACCATTCCCCTACCTGGTAAAACAGCATGACGGCGATGGCCTCGGCGTAATCGCCGCTGCCCTGATACAGCGCCAGGGCGAAGGCGCCCAGGGTGGCTACGCTCATCAGAAAGTTTTCGTCCAGCAGCTGCCGGTTTCCAATCCCCTTGGCTGCCTTCAGCAAAATATCCCCGCCAATGATCAAATACACCGCCCCGTAGGCCAGCAAACGAAGCGCACCCGTTCCGGGCCACAAGGCCAGGCAGCCCAGAGCCGCCGCCGACAGGATAATGCGCACCAGCGCCCTTTTCTGCTTTGAGCTCACCAGCATTTCCTCCTTATTCCTTCTCGTCCCGCAGCCTGGAGAGCCCCCCCTCATGGGGGCGGTGCGGGGCCTCGCCCCGGATGGGGATTTCCTCCGTCTGGGGGCTTCCCTTGCCTGGGGCCGGGATTGCCCTGACCGCTCAGAGACTTCTCGCCCGGACGAAGATTGCGCTGCCCGCCTGGGCCGTTTCTCGCCCGGACGGGAATTTCTTCCCCTTGGGGGCGCCCTTTTTCCCCGGGCCGGGATTGTTTCTCCCAGGCCGGTTTCCGATTCCGGCGCCCCTCGGCTACAGATAGATTTGGCAGTCGTCCTCCACCCGCTTACAGTTGCGGGCTACCGCCGCCATGACCGCCGCCGGATCGTGGCCCTCCTGGAATTCCACGTACATCTTTAACGCCATAAAGCTCACCGACGCCGCTTTTACCCCCGGCGTGCGCCGGGCCGCCTCCTCCATCTTGTTGGCGCAGTTGGCGCAGTCCACCTGAATGCGATAGCTCTTTTTCATGGGATGGCCTCCTTGCTGGGGATTCCCCCAATTTATTAGACGATTGCTTTATTGTTTAATCGTTTAATATAATTATATGCCGGAGCCGCCGTTTGGTCAATAGGATTGCGCCATCTATTTCCCTTTGGGCAAAAAAATTTCCGAATGGGCGAGACAGAGCCGCCTTAGAAGGGTATACTATTAGAGCGAGAATACCAGTACCCCGTAGGGGTATTCCCTTGATTCCGGAAGTCCGCTATCCCGTAAGGGGGCGAGGAGGAAGGGGCGGGGATATAAGGGCTCAGGGGCGACGCCGGGGCCCATGAAGAGGAGGGACAGCGATGCGGCAGAAATACGACGTGACCGGCATGACCTGCGCTGCCTGCGCGGCTCGGGTGGAAAAGGGCGTCAAGGCGCTGCCGGGAGTGGAGCAGGTATCGGTAAACCTGCTGAAGAACAGCATGACCGTGGAGTACGACCCAAAGGCTGTGGATGCAGAGCGGATCATTGGGGCGGTGGAGAAGGCGGGCTATGGAGCCGCCCTGGCGGGCCGGGGGAGCAAGGCCCAGGCAGAAGCCCAGGTTCAGCCTGGGGATCAGGCCCGGGCTCACTACCGGGCCATGGGCAGGCGGGTGGCCGGGTCGGCGCTGTTTACCGCGCCCTTGTTTTACCTGTCCATGGGGCACATGATGGGCTGGCCCCTGCCCGCCTGCTTCCTGGGGGTAGAGAACGCCATGGTGCTGGCCCTCACCCAGCTGCTGCTGCTGTTGCCGGTGATGGCCATCAACGCTAGTTATTACCGCGCTGGTTTTCGCAGCCTGCTGCGCGGCGCACCCAACATGGATTCCCTGATCGCCCTAGGCTCCGGAGCCTCCCTGGCCTATGGGGTGTACGCCCTGTACAAGATCGCCCTGGGCTTTGGCCTGGGGGACATGGCCACGGTAGAGCAATTCGCCCACGACCTGTACTTTGAAGGGGCGGCCACCATCCTCACCCTGATTACCCTGGGCAAGTTCCTGGAGGCCAGGGCCAAGGGCAAGACCACCGACGCCATCAACAAGCTGCTGGACCTGTCCCCCAAGACCGCTCGGGTGCTGCGGGACGGCGCGGAGCAGGTGGTACCTGTGGAGCAGGTGGTCAAAGGAGACGTGCTGGTGGTCAAGGCGGGAGAGGCCGTACCGGTGGACGGGGAAGTGCTGGAGGGCAACGCCTCGGTGGACGAATCGGCCCTCACCGGGGAGAGCCTGCCGGTAGACAAGCAGCCGGGGGACAAGGTCACCGGAGCCACCATCAACCGCAGCGGCTACTTCAAGATGCGGGCTCAGAAGGTAGGGGAGGAGACTGCCCTGGCCCAGATCATTCGCCTGGTGGACGAGGCCACCAGCTCCAAGGCCCCCATCGCCAAGCTGGCCGACCGGGTGGCCGGGGTGTTCGTGCCGGCGGTCATCGCCATCGCCCTGGTGGCCGGGATAGCCTGGCTCATCGCCGGAGCGGGGGCGGAGTTCGCCCTCACCATTATGGTGTCGGTGCTGGTGGTATCCTGTCCTTGCGCCCTGGGCCTGGCCACCCCCACCGCCATCATGGTGGGCACCGGTCGAGGAGCCAGTAACGGAATCCTGTTCAAGTCCGCCCAGGCGTTGGAGACCGCCCACAGCGTGAATACCGTGGTGCTGGACAAGACCGGCACCATCACCACCGGAAGGCCTGTGGTCACCGATATGGCCTGCCTATCTGGAGGGGAGGAGCGGCTGTTGAGACTGGCCTTATCCCTGGAAAACCTATCGGAGCATCCCTTGGCCCAGGCGGTGGTAGCCCAGGCCAGGGACCGGGGCCTGAGCCCCTGGCCGGTGGAGGATTTCGCCCAGGTGCCTGGCCAGGGCCTAAAGGGCCGGATAGAGGGCAAGGAGGCCCTGGCGGGCAACCGCCGGATGATGGCCGCTTTCGGCCTGGACGGCGAGGCGCTCCAGGCCATGCAGGAGCGGATGGCCGCCCAGGGCAAGACCCCCCTGTTCTTCGCCTGGGGCGGGGAGGTGCTGGGCATGATCGCCGTCGCCGACGTGGTGAAGCCCACCAGCGCTCAGGCGGTGGCGGAACTGAAAGCCATGGGCATCCAGGTGGTGATGCTCACCGGCGACAACGCCCGCACTGCCCAGGCCATTCAGCGCCAGGTGGGGGTGGACCGGGTCGTGGCCGAGGTGCTGCCCCAGGATAAGGAAAAGGAGATACGCCGCCTGCAGCAGGAGGGGCAGAAGGTGGCCATGGTGGGCGACGGCATCAACGACGCCCCCGCTTTGGCCCGGGCCGACGTGGGCATCGCCATCGGCGCGGGTACCGACGTGGCCATGGAATCCGCCAGCATCGTGCTGATGAAGAACGACCTGCTGGACGTGGCCGGGGCCATCCGCCTGAGCAAGGCCACCATCCGCAACATCAAGGAAAACCTGTTCTGGGCCTTCTTCTACAACGTCATCGGCATCCCCATTGCCGCCGGATGCTTTTACAGCGCCTTTGGCCTCAAGCTCAACCCCATGTTGGCCGCTCTGGCCATGAGCTTTAGCTCGGTGTTCGTGGTGAGCAACGCCCTGCGCCTGCGCTTCTTTAAATTCAAAGGCCAGAACGCCGCCCCCTGCCCGGTATGCCCGGCGGAAGGCGCGAACGGCCGCCAGACGGCTCCGGCGGGCGGGGGAGAGGTTTCCTCCTGCCCCGCCTCCCCGGTGGGGAACTCTTGGGATAAACCATCGCTCCAGGCGCAAGCCGGGGACGATCATAATCAAAATTGTGGAGGGATAAACATGAAAAAGGTATTGACGGTAGAGGGCATGATGTGTCAGAACTGCGTGCGCCACGTGACCCACGCCCTGGAGGGCGTGTCCGGCGTGAGCCGGGTACAGGTGGATTTGCAGGCCAAGACCGCCGCGGTGGAGGCGGAGGCCGGGGTGACCGATCAGGCTTTGGTGGACGCGGTAACCCAGGCGGGCTATGAAGTGAAGGGGATTGAGGTCCATGAAGGCTGATAAGGACCGGGTGTCTCATTCCCTGAAGATCGCTCGGGGCCAGCTGGACGGCATCCTGCGCATGGTGGAGGAGGACCGCTACTGCGTGGACGTGTCCAACCAGCTCCAGGCCACCATCTCCCTGCTGAAGAACGTGAACCGGGAGATCATCCGCGCCCACATCCGGGGCTGCGTGCGGGAGGGACTGCAAACCGATGCGCCCAATCCCAAGCTGGAGGAAGCCTTGCAATTGCTGGAAAAACTGATTACCTGACCAAAACCCGCCCGGCGGCTGTGGCCCCGGGCGGGTTTTCCGTTTCAGCCCTTCCGGAGGCGCGGGTTTGCCGTGAGGAGGCGATTGTGCTATACTAGAGGGGAAAGGGGGCTTTGCCATGGCGCAAAAGCCGCTGCCCCACGACCATGGGCAGCCCATCGAGCAAGAATTTGAGCACATGCCCAAGGAGGAGGAATTCCAGCTTGTGGCCGACATCTTTAAGCAGTTGTGCGACCCCAGCCGCATCCGCATTTTCTGGCTGCTTTGCCACTGCGAGGAGTGCGTCATCAACCTGTCCTCCCTGGTAGGCATGACCAGCCCCGCCGTATCCCACCATCTGCGCCAGCTCAAGAGCAGCGGATTGATCCTCAGCCGCCGGGGCGGCAAGGAGGTCTATTACCGGGCCGCAGATACCGAGCAGGCCCAATTGCTGCATCACATGATCGAGGACCTGGTGGAAATCGCCTGTCCCGGACAATAGCCGGGGAGAAGGGGGAAAACGTGATCATGAACGAAGACGGGGCCCCGCGCATCGCCCAGGCGCTGTCCCGCGTGCCCCAAGGGAGCGTTCAGGTGGACGCTCCTGACGGCTTGGCCTGGGCTGAAAACGTGGCGCCCCGCACCGATGGCCGGGGATGGATCACCCTGCGGGAGGTGTTGCCGGGCGTTTACCTGGCTGCGGGTTTCTTTCACGCCGGCCAGATGAGCCTTACGCCGCCGGCCGGAGAGAACATACTGGAAATTAATCACTGCTGGAGCGGCCGCGCCGGGTGGAACCTGCGCGACGGCCGGTCGGTGTACCTGGGCGAAGGGGATGTGGTGCTGCACAGTCTCGGCGCACGGGAGGACGGCGTCACCCTATTCCCGCTGGGCTACGGGCAGGGCGCCGCCCTATGGGTGGACTTGGAGGCCCTGGCAAAAGCCGGTCCCGAGCCATTGCGCCGGGCTGGGGTGGATTTGGAGGAGGTGTACCGGCGCTTTTGCGCTCCGGGTCGTCCCCTGCGCATTCCCGCTGGGCCGGAATTGGCGGCGCTGTGCAGCGCCCTACATCAGGGCATTCATACCTTTACCGCTACGGCTCTTGAGCAAAAGGCATTGGCGCTTCTGCTGTACCTGCTTAGGCCCCAGACGCAAGGACAACCTGTGCTCCAGTTCCGCGCCCAGCAAACCGATTTAATGTGCGCCATACACGCGCAGCTCATCGCCAATCTGGACCGCCGCATTACCATTGGAGAACTGTCAAAACAGCATTTCGTCAACACCGCTACCTTGAAAGCCGCTTTTAAGGTGGTATATGGTCAGCCCATCGCTTCTTATATGAAGGCCTATCGGGTCCATAAGGCCATGCAGGTCCTGCGCGACAGCGACGAAAGCATCGCTTCGCTTTCTCTCCGGCTGGGTTACGAAACCCAGGGGAAATTTGCCAAGGCGTTTAAAAACGTGGCCCGAATGACGCCATCCCAATATCGCCAGGGTTGCCGCAGTTAGCCCGCCCTCCAAAGCTGGCGGCGGACAAACGCCG
>DVHZ01000099.1 GCA_018711685.1 Candidatus Excrementavichristensenella intestinipullorum
TGCGCCCCCCGCCCCCGGCCCCCCTGGGATCAGGCCCAGGCTTCGCCTGGGCCTGATCCCGGCCGCAACCGCCCGGCGGGCGGTTGCGGGTAAAGGGCGGCGCTACTTGACGATGCCCTTTTTCAGGATGATGTTGGCGTACTGCTGGACCTCCGAGCTGGCCACGCAGACAAAAGCCTTCCTGGCCCGGTCATAGAAGGCAAAGCGCTCCACCATTTCGGAGGGGATATCGTGGCCGTGGCGGTGGAGGATTTCCTGATAGGTCTGCCACACGGCGGGCTGGCCGTAATCGTCGCCGGGCACCACACTCATCAGGGCGGTGGGCTGTTCCACATAGGGGTCCAGGGGCATGAGCTCCAGAATGGCGTCCAGGATTTCCGGCACGCCGTGCCCGTCCATGCGCACCACCCGAGTGCCCATGGCATCGCAGGGGAAGTTGCCGTCGCCGATCACCAACTCGTCGCCGTGGCCCATCTGCATCATGATCTTGACCAGATCGGGGGGCAAAATCTTAGGAATCTTATTGAGCATCAAAAGACCTCCTCCTATATTTTATCATGGGCGATGATGAATGAGGCGCTTTGGTTCTGGCGGATCAGCACTCAAAGTCGCAGGCCACGGAGGCCTGGCGCACCTGGTGCATCCGTGCCCGGACGGGCATGTGGACGGGGTGGGTCTGATAGGCGTCGAAGGCGGCCCGGTCCTGGAAGGTGCAGATGAGGGCCAGGTCATAGGAACGGTCGGAGTGGAGCACATCCACGCCGGCCTCCAGGTCCAGCAGGCCGGGGATGCGGCCCTTCATGGCCTGAAAATTGGCCACCAACTGGGGCAGCTCATTCCGAAATTCCGGCTTAATCTGAAAGAGCACGATATGGCGAATCATAGGGCTAGACCTCCTCATGGATGGAGAATGGTTTTTCATCATTATAACCTTCCCGAGGCCGGCTGTCAAACGAGAGAAAGGGGATTCTCGAGGCCGGCTGTCAAACGGGGGGAAGGGGAAGAAAGGGAGCGGAGCAGCCTTGTGGGAAGGGGGCGGATGTGGTATAATAGGGGCATTCCATCACGGAGGAGGAAACCCTATGGACCTTAAGAAAATGGACCAGCTGATCGCCTCCTGGCAGGATGAAATATTTGAGCGGCTGCGGGGGTGGATCGCCATCAACAGCGTCACGTCGGCCAAGAGCGCCGAGGACGCGCCCTTTGGCGCGGAGATGCGGCGGATGCTGGACCAATTCCTGAAGGACGCCCGGGAGCTGGGCTTTCAGGTAGACGACGTGGACGGCTACGCCGGCTCGGCCCAGATGGGGCAGGGGGAGAAGACCATGGGCATTCTGGCCCATTTGGACGTGGTGCCGGCAGGGGAGGGTTGGACCAAGGATCCCTTTGGCGGCCAGATAGAGGACGGCAAGTTTTACGGCCGGGGCGCGGAGGACGACAAGGGCCCGGCCATGGCGGCGCTGTACGCCATGCGGGCAGTGCGGGAGGCGGGCATACCGCTGAAGCACGGGGTGCGGCTGATCGTGGGCTGCGACGAGGAGACCGGGATGCAGGATATGGCTTATTACGCCCGGGCCCGGAAAATGCCGGATTACGGCTTTTCTCCGGACGCCCAATATCCCTTAATCAACATCGAAAAGGGCGGCCTGGCCCTGCGCCTGTCCAAGGTGACCGGCGGGGAGACGGGGGCCTTTATCCCGGTGTATTCCCTGTACGCGGGCATTCGCCAGAACGTGGTGCCCGGGGCGGCCCTGGCGGAGCTGGGCACGGCGGGCATGGGCTTTGAGGAGATGGCCCGGCGGGTGGAGCAGATCCAAAACGCGCATCCCCGCTTCCAGCTGAGCCTCACCGACCTGGGGGGCAGCCGGGCCAAGCTGGAAGCCACCGGGGTTCAGGGCCACGCGGCCATGCCCCACCAGGGGCTGAACGCGGCGGGGATGCTGCTGATCGCCCTGGCCGAGCTCCAGGCGGGGGGCGGCAGCCGGGAGCCCATTCAGGCCCTGGCCCAGGTGCTGGGCATCGATTACGACGGGGCGGGATTGGGCATCAAGCAGGCGGACGAGCTGTCCGGGGCGCTCACCTGCAATCTGGGCATTCTGCGCTACGACGGGTGCCAGCTCACCGCCCAATTGGATATCCGCTATCCGCTGTGCGCCGACGAGGTGGACATGTGCGGCCGGGCGGCCATGGCGCTGTCCCCCTGGGGCATCGCCCTGACCCGCACCGGGGGCCACGTGCCCCTGCACGTGCCCGCGGACCATGAGGTGGTGAAGGGGCTGCTGGAAGTGTACCATGAGCAGACCGGGCTGCCCGCCTATCCCATCGCCATCGGCGGCGGCACCTACTCCCGCACCATGCCCAATACGGTGGCCTTCGGCATCAGCTTCCCCGGGGATACGGAAACCTGCCACATGCCCGACGAATACGTGGACGTGGCAAAATTCATGCTCAGCGTGCGCATCATGGCCCACGCCATCGTGCGCCTGGCGGGACGCTGATCCACAGATCCCATAGCTAGGCCCATTGATTTCAAGGCGCGAAGCTCCTCCGGCGCCAAAGCCGGGGGAATTTCGCGCCTTGGATTGGGAAATATCTTATCCGTAAGGAGAAAAAATCACCTATGACCAAAATTCTGTTCGTGTGCCACGGCAACATCTGCCGCTCCACCATGGCCGAATTCGTGCTCAAGGATATGGTGGACAAGCGGGGACTGGGAAAAAACTACACCATCGCCTCCGCAGCCACCAGCCGCGACGACCTGGGCAGCCCGGTTCATCAGGGCACACGCAAAAAATTGGCCCAGCACGGCATCGGCTGCCAGGGCAAGCGCGCCACCCTCATGACCCCTCAGGACTACGACCGCTACGACCTGCTCATCGGCATGGATGAGGAAAACCTGCGGGGAATGCGCCGCATCGCCGGCGGCGATCCCCAGGCCAAAATGCACCTGCTGCTGGAATATACCGGCGCCCCCCGCAATATCGCCGATCCCTGGTATACCGGAAATTTTGACGAAACCTGGGACGACGTGTGGGCCGGCTGCACCGCGCTGCTGACCCGGTTGGAAGGAGAAAATGCCCGTTAAAATCTATATATAGTGTTTCATCTGCCTCTAAATGGGTATATAATGTGGTCGAAGGAGATGATGGACATGACGCAGGTGCAGGTGCTCAACGGCGCGCTGGAGCCTCAGGAGATCCAGGCATACATCGACCGCGCCCAAAAAAATTACGGCCGCCTTCCCAAGACCATGACCGTGACGGTGGACGGCGACTACGTGGATTTGGATTATACCTTTGAGGGCCAGCCCTTTGAGCGCATCCGCCGCATTACCGGATATCTGGTAGGCACCCTGGACCGCTTCAACGACGCCAAGCGCGCCGAGGAACGGGACCGGGTAAAACATAGCCTGGCTTGAGAAGCCCGCCAACCCCAACGGGAAAAAATTGAGCCCATACACCTTCAGGTCCCCCGGAGCAATGCCCGGGGGACCTGAATCGCTTGCCCATAGACCGTGTCCAGGGCGAAAAACCGCGCTTCCCCGCCCAGGCGAAAGCCCGTTGGAGCCGGGCACGAAAGGGGAAAATTCCATGAATGGGAGAAAGGCGGCGCCCCCGCCCAGGGCCGCCGGAGCCGGGCGCGAAAGGGCCTTTTCCCCGGTGGGGGATGGCTGTCCCCGGAGGAAAGGGGGAAGGGAAGAACCGGGAAGACAGGCCCAAGGGCAAATCAAAAGCCGCTCCCCAAAGAGGAGCGGCCTATTCATCGGCGTATGAGCCCTAGACCCGCCGTTATGGCCTTGCGGTTGCGCTTATGCGCAGTTGCCGCGCATCAGGAAATCAATGATATGCATAGTATCCTGACCGTTCTCCAGCTTGACTTCCATGTTGTCCAGGGTCTTGTCGGGCATGGTCTGCCACAGGGACTTCACCAGCTCGCCGTCCTGATGCCAATCGCAGCGCTTGCCGTCGGGCAGCACGATGTCCACCCGGCCATTGCACTCGTCCAGCTTCTTGAACAGGTTTTCAGGCTTACGAATATTATACAGCTTCATAACAACACACTCCTCTCACTCGGCGCGCCGTCTCTCTTCAGGCGCACCCTATCGCGGCCGGTCCTTCTATGAGGGACGCCGCCATGAACGCCCACCTTTGGGGCGATTACTCGGCATCCTCCTTCACGAAGTCGGCAATGGACCTGGAAAACTTACGGAACTCCTCGTCGGGCATGTCGCCGGTGTCCAGCAGCAGGTTGGTCTTGTCCGCGTACATCATGGCCAAGACGCCCAACGTGGATTTGGGATCGGCGCAGAACTTGCCAGCCCGCAGGTACAACTCATATGGATAATGGTTGCACAGATAGCTCAGCCGCTCGGCGTCACGCATGTTGTCCACATGGATCTTGATGTTCATTGTGGATCCCTCCTTATCGGGTTGGTCCTTCGCGGCATCCACCGCGATTCCTCTCGGTCCCGGGCCCCTGGAACCGCTGGCATTATAGGACGCCTAGTCCGTTTTGTCATTACGGTTCTGGTTAATTTTGGTAAATTGACAGTAAACTTATGTTATCTCTCCATGTAGAACTGATGGTTTTTGAATCTTTTGCACAACGGTTCACGGACATCCCACAAGATGCACAAAGGAGCCGGGGGCAGAGTGGGGAAAATGCACGGAGTGAAAAAATGTGCAATTTCGACAAAAAAGAGCAACTTTCTCTGGAATGCGGAAGTTTAGCGGGAATATAGCCCCATCTTTAAGCATTTGCCATAACCTACGTATATAGTATAATAATACTGAAGTGTTTATGGGAGGAACCGATGTTGGTCAAACGGGGGATAGCGGCCCTGATAGCGGGATTCATGCTATGGACGGGGGTCATGGCCCAGGCGGAGGCGCTAAGCGCGGGGGATCGTGGGGAAGAGGTAGAGGCGCTGCAGCAGCGCCTGATCGAGCTGAATTACCTGGCGTCGGGCCAGGCGGACGGGATATACGGGGCGAAGACCCAGACGGCGCTGGAAAATTTTCAGCAGGCCAATGGGCTTGCCGCTACCGGCGAGGCCGACGATGTCACCTTGGCGCTGCTGGACAGCGATCAGGCCAAGGCGGCGCTGATCACCCTGGCCCGTGGGGACGAAGGAGAAGCGGTGCGGGCGCTGCAGGAGAGCCTGATACGCTACGGCTTTCTGGACGGAGAAGCGGACGGGCAGTTTGGCCCGGCCACCCAGCAGGCGGTGAAGGCGCTGCAAGGGGTGATGAAGGAGCTGGGGCTGGAGGCGGGCAGCGACGGAAAGGCCAGTCCGGCCATGCAGACCCTGCTCACCGCAGGAGGATTCTCTTCCTATATAGAAACCCTGGCCCTGGACAGCAGCGGCGACGCGGTGACCAGGCTTCAGCGCCGGCTGATCGCCCTCAATTACATGGATGAGGCGGCGGACGGCCACTTTGGCGAGTATACCCAGCAGTGCGTGGAGGCGTTTCAAAAGGCCAGCGGTCTGGAGCAGACCGGTCAGGCCGATCAGGCTACCTATGCCCGGCTGTTTGCCCAGGACGCGGCGGCGGCTTCCCATCCGGTGCCCCGGGACCTGTTCCAGGGCGACAGCGGACGGGCGGTGGAGGCCGTGCAGCAGCGGCTTATTCAGTGGGGTTTTTTGGCGGGCCTGCCCGACCAGGATTTTGATGGGGATATGGTAGCCGCTTTGGGCCGGCTGCAGGATTATTTGAGCGAGGAAGAGGAAGGCGGCTATTTAGCGGCCACCGACGCCCTCACCGCCCAGGAGCAGAGCCGGCTGTTGGACGAGGATATTCAGGTTTACCGCTACACCGTGGAATACGGTACCAAGGGGGAGCAGACCTACCGGGTCCAGCGGCGGCTTCATTCCCTGTACTATTTGGGCTACTACCAGATAGACGGCAAGGCGGGGGAGAATACCCGGGACGCCATTGAGCGCTTCCAGGAGCTGGCAGGGCTGGAGCCCACCGGCGTGGCCGATGAGCAAACCCAGCAGCTGTTGTTCTCCCAGGACGCCCCCCAGGACCAGACCCCCTACATGCTCAAGGTGTCCATCCACCGGCAGCGGGTGTACGTCTACGCCCTGGACCAGGACGGGCAGTATCAATTGCTCAAGGAAATGGTGTGCTCTACCGGGCTGGGCGATTCCACACCTACGGGCATCTACCGCAAGACCGGACCCCAGGATAGATGGCACTATTTTACCAAATACCTGTGCTGGGCCCAGTATTCCTATATTATCGATGGGGATATCATGTTCCATTCGGTGCTCTATTCCACCCGCAGCGAGAGCTCGTTAAAGTACAGCTCGGTGTACAACCTGGGCAGAAAGGCGTCCCACGGCTGCATTCGCCTGTCGGTGGAGGACGCCCAGTGGATCTTTGAAAATTGCGCCAGCCGCACCATCGTGGTCATCGACGACGATTTCGATACCCTATAGGGGCTTATAGGGGCAAAGAGGGAGCCCTGGCCGGGCAACTGCCCGGCCAG
>DVHZ01000100.1 GCA_018711685.1 Candidatus Excrementavichristensenella intestinipullorum
CCGCCCCCCACCCCCGCCCGGGGGCCTGCGGCCCCCGGGCGCCCCGTCAGGACACGCGGGACAGACCGCAGAAAGGAGCCCATATGCATAGGCCTTTACCCTTGAACCTGGCCCTGTTCGGCCAGGCAGCAGAGAGCGCTCCGCCCCCATCGGGGCAATCGGCCCAGCCGGGCGAATCCGCCCAGCCGGGGCTGCCGGATCAACCGGCCACGCCGGACCAGGGGCCCGAGCCGGCCCGGACTCAACGGGCACAGGCCCAGGATGCCCGCAAGAGCTTCGATCAGCTCATACAGGGCGAGTACAAAGAGGAGTACCAGCGGCGGCTGAAGGCCCAGCTGGACCGGCGGTTCAAGGCCTATGAGGAGCGCAAGCGGGCTCAGGACCAGCTGCTCTCCACCCTGGCCCGGCGCTATGGCCTGCCGGGAGAGGATCCCCAGGCCCTGGCCCGGGCTTTGGGGGAGCAGCGGCGTACCCAGGAAAAGCCCCGGGGGGCGGACGCGCCCGCGCCGGGAGAGCAGCCGGACCCGGCTCAGTCCCGGGCGCAAAACGGGACGGCCGGCGAACCGGCGCCGGATCAGGCGGACAATCGGGGGGAGGCGGCCCAAGGCGCCGGACCTGACCCCCAGGCCCTGGCCCAGCTGCGGGCCCGGGGCATCTACCGGGATTGGCAGCGCCAGGCCGCCGCGGCGCGGCAGGTCTATCCGGGGCTGGATTTGGCCCGGGAGATGACCCATCCCCGGTTTCGCCAGCTGATGCGGGCGGGGCTGGGGGTGCGGGAGGCCTACGAGGTGGTACACCGGGACCAGGTGCTGGGCGGGGCCATGGCCTACGCGGCCCGGGCCATGGCCCGGAAGGTGGGCAACGCCCTGGCGGCCCAGGGCGCACGGCCCCGGGAGAGCGGGGCGGGGGACAATCCCGCCAGCCGGCCGGCCAGGCCGGAGGAATTTACCGACCAGCAGGTGCTGGAGGTGGCG
Organism: Candidatus Excrementavichristensenella intestinipullorum; assembly: GCA_018711685.1. Taxonomy (GTDB): domain Bacteria; phylum Bacillota; class Clostridia; order Christensenellales; family Aristaeellaceae; genus Excrementavichristensenella; species Excrementavichristensenella intestinipullorum. The sequence goes on from DVHZ01000100.1 coordinate 975, forward strand.
CGCCAGGCCCGCAAGGGCCGGCGGATAACCCTGAACTGAGGCGGCCGGGGGAACCGCGGCCGCAGAAAGGAAGAAGGCCATGAGAGAAGCCCGAAAGATCGTTTTGGACCTGCGGATGTTCGACGCGGGGGTGCAGACCACGGCGCTGTCGGCGCCGGGCAACGACCTGTCCCCCGAGGTCAAGACCTATTACGACAAGCTGCTCATCGTCAGCGCCCAGCCCCAGCTGGTCCACGACCAGTTCGCCCAGAAGCGGGACATCCCCAAGGGCGGGGGCAAGACCATCGAGTTTCGCCGGTTCACCCCCCTGAAAAAGCAGCTCACCCCCCTGGTGGAGGGCGTGACCCCGGAAGGGCAGCAGCTGGACGTGAGCCGTCTGGAGGCCACGGTGGAGCAGTACGGCGGCTACGTGATGGCCAGCGACATGCTGGAGCTCACCGCCATCGACAACATCGGGGTGGAAACCACCGAGCTGCTGGGCAGTCAGGCGGGGCGCACCCTGGACACCATCACCCGGGACGTGCTGTGCGGCGGCACCCAGGTGATCTACGCGCCGGAGATCCAGGCGGACGGATCCGAGGAGCCCACCCTGGCCCGGGAGGAGATCAACAGCAACTGCCGCCTGACGGTGAAGCTGCTCTATGAGGCCGCCCGGGCGCTGAAGGCCATGAACGCGCCCAAGGTGGACGGCCAGAACTACGTGGCCATCGTGGGCCAGGACGTGGCCTACGACCTGATGGTCCACGACAAGATGTGGCGGGACGTACACACCTATTCGGGGGCGGAGGAAATCTTTACGGGAGAGCTGGGCATGATCGCCGGGTTCCGGTTCGTGGAGAGCACCGAGGCCAAGGTGATCGGCCCCGAGCCCATCTGCGCCCTGCTGCCCCCCAGGCTCAGCCTGGGCACCGCCCTGGACAGCACCGGCAGCACCGATATCCTGCCCGACAGCGCCATCGACGCCGGGCTGGCCAGCGCCATCAATCAGGACATCGGCGAGGGCAAGGAGTACAACATCTACGTCGGCGGGACCAAGGCCAGGGTGGTCAGCGTCACGGGAGGCGCGGCGGGCACCGCCAAGCTGACGGTGGATCAAACGGTGAAGAACGTGCCGGCGGGGGCGGTGATCTGCGGCGACGGCGCAGGCGCGGACGGCAGCGCGGTATACTGCGTGCTGTGCCTGGGCAAGGATGCCTACGGCAGCACCAGCATTGAGGGCGGCGGTCTGGAGCACATCTTCAAGCCCAAGGGCAGCGCGGGTACGGCGGACCCGCTGAACCAGCGCTGGAGCATGGGCTGGAAGGCCACCAAGGCGGCGGAGCGCCTGGTAGAGGAAAACCTGGTGCGCATTGAATGCGGGAGCAGCTTTTCCGACAGGGCGGTAAGCAACTAAAAATGGGTCGGGACTCTGCGCTTCGCGCATAGGCCGACCGGGGCGGGGCTCTGCGCTTCGCGCATAGCCCCGCCCAAGGGGGAACGGGGGCCCGATTGCTAGGAAGCCTGCGGGCTTCCCCGGGCGCAATCGGGCTGGCGGAAATGATTTTGAGTCGGGCGGGGCAGGCCCGCCCTTGGTCAAAATCCCCGGGCCCTGGCAAAGCCAGGACCCAGGATTGGTATGGAGGGCTGGCCGCCCTCCATGCCTCTGGGCGAGTTAGTTTCAGGCGGGCGGCCTCTGAACTTCGTTCATAGGCCGCCCCTGGGTTACGGGGGCCCGATTGCTAGGCGGCCTGCGGGCCGCCCCGGGAGCCCGCTTCGCGGGCTGGTCGGCCTCTGAACTTCGTTCATAGGCCGACCGGGCGGGTCTCTGCGCTTCGCGCATAGGCCGCCCCCTGGGGAACGGGGGCCCGATTGCTAAAATCGCTGCGGCGATTTCCGGGCGCAATCGGGCTGGCGGAAATGATTTTCCGTCGTCGCCGCAGGCGGCTCCTTTGGGAAAATCCCTGGGCCCTGGCGAAGCCAGGACCCAGGATTGAGATGGAGGGCTGGCCGCCCTCCATGCCTCCGGGCGAGTTACTTCACAGGTTACCGGGGTCCCCGCCGCGGCCCGGGCTCCGCCCGGGCCGCGGCGCCGGGGGGCAAGGCCCCCCGGACCCCCTGCATCGGGGGAGCTGCGCCCCCCGGACCCCCTGCTCCGGGGGCTCCGCCCCCGGAGCCCCGGTTTCCCGGCGCGTCCCCTGGCTCATTTTCGATTCGGCCTATCGCCGCCTAAGGAGGTTTTGCCATGTCCCCTGATCCCCGTATCCAGGCCATCGTATCGGCGCTGAAGGAGGCTCGCCTCACCGGTTGGGAAAAAATGCCCGATATCGAGCTGTACATGGACCAGGTAATCACCTACCTGAAGCGGCAGCTGGCCCTGTTCCAGGGCGCTTCCGACCCCAGCCTGGTCACTCCCTCCATCATCAACAACTACGTCAAGGACGGCATCGTGGCCCGGCCCGTCAAAAAACGCTACGCCCAGCACCAGTTGGCCGCCCTCACCATGGCCTGCATCCTCAAGCGCGTTTTGCCCATGCAGCGGGTGAAGCAATTCACCGCCCCCGCCGGCCAGCAGGTGGAGCAGCAGGACTACGAGGCGTTCCGCCGCGCCCTGGAGGAAGTGCTGGCCGGAGAGGCCGACCACCTGGACCAGGTGGCCCGCCAGACCTCCCTGGAGGATATGGCCCTCTCCTTCGCCATGCGCGCCAGCGTGGACTGCCTCATCGCCGACCGGCTGCTGGCCCTCATCCGCGACGGCCAGGACGGCCCCGCTTCCTGAACGCCCGGCTTGATCCGTATCCCTATATAATATAGAAAGAATAGCGACGGGAGGAATACTCTATGGAACCTGTTCAGCGCAAGCAGCGCATCTTTTCCGGCATCCAGCCTACGGGCGTCCTCACCCTGGGCAACTACATCGGCGCGCTGCGCAACTTTAAGCTGTTGGAGGAAGAATATAACTGCGTCTACTCCATCGTGGACCTCCACGCCATTACCGTCCGCCAGGACCCCACCGCCCTGCGCAAGGCCTGCTTCACCGTCATGAGCCTGTACCTGGCCGTGGGCCTGGACCCGGATAAGAGCCTCATCTACTTCCAAAGCCACGTGCCCCAGCACGCCGAGCTGGCCTGGGTGCTCAACTGCTTTACCTATATGGGCGAGCTCAGCCGCATGACCCAGTTCAAGGACAAGAGCCAGCGCCACGCCGACAACATCAACGCCGGCCTGTTTACCTATCCCGTGCTCATGGCGGCGGATATCCTCCTGTACCAGACCGACCTGGTGCCGGTGGGCGCGGATCAAAAGCAGCACCTGGAATTGGCCCGGGACGTGGCCGAGCGGTTCAATAACCTGTACGGCCCGGTCTTCGTGGTGCCCCAGCCCTATATCCCCAAGGTGGGCGGCCGGGTGATGAGCCTCCAGGACCCCGCCCGCAAGATGAGCAAGTCCGACCCCGAGGACACCTACATCGCCATGCTGGACGCCCCCGACGTGATCCGCAAAAAGTTGCGCCGGGCCGTCACCGATTCGGAAAACTGCATCCGCTACGACCCGGAAAACAAGCCCGGCGTCAGCAACCTCATGAATATCCTGTCCACCCTCACCGGCATGTCCTACGACCAGATCACCCTGGAGTACGGTTCCAAGGGCTACGGCGGCTTCAAAAACGCGGTGGCCGAGGCGGTCATCGAGGAGCTCAAGCCCATCCAGGCCCGCTTTAAGGAGTATTTCGCCGACAAGGCCTACCTGGAGCAGGTGATGACCGCCTCCGCCCAGCGCGCCCAGGCCATCGCCGGGCGCACCATGTCCAAGGTCCGCCGCCGGGTGGGCCTGGCCCCTACCCGGCTGTAACCCGCTCCACTCGAGAAAATTTTAACATTTTCCCCGGGTTAATTTGCCGTGACGCGGGCCGTTTGCCCTTGTCAAACCCCTACAATTGGAGTAAAATATAGCAAGAACGAAAACAGGAGGGAAACCATCATGATTAAGATTGGCATTAACGGCTTTGGCCGCATCGGCCGCCTGGTGTTCCGCGCCAGCCTGGACCACAAGGACGTGGAAGTGGTGGGCATCAACGACCTGATCACTCCCGAGTACATGGCCTATATGCTCAAGTATGACACCATCCACGGCCGCTTCACCGGCACCGTGTCCGCCACCGAGAATTCCATCATCGTCAACGGCCACGAGATCCCCGTGTTCTGCGAGAAGGTTCCCGCCAACCTGCCCTGGGGCAAGGTGGGCGCGGAGTACGTGGTGGAGTCCACCGGCCTGTTCCTCACCAAGGAGAAGGCCCAGGGCCATATCGACGCCGGCGCCAAGCACGTGGTCATGTCCGCCCCCTCCAAGGACGATACCCCCATGTTCGTCATGGGCGTCAACAACGATAAGTACGATTCCAGCATGACCTTCGTCTCCAACGCCAGCTGCACCACCAACTGCCTGGCCCCCATCGCCAAGGTGCTCCACGACAATTGGGGCATCACCGACGGCCTCATGACCACCGTCCACTCCACCACCGCGACCCAGAAGACCGTGGACGGCCCCTCCATGAAGGACTGGCGCGGCGGCCGCGCTGCCTCCGGCAACATCATCCCCTCCTCTACCGGCGCTGCCAAGGCCGTGGGCAAGGTCATCCCCTCCCTCAACGGCAAGCTCACCGGCATGTCCATGCGCGTGCCCACCCTGGACGTCTCCGTGGTCGACCTGACCTGCAACCTGGCCAAGCCCGCCAAGTATGACGAGATCTGCGCCGCCATGAAGAAGGCCGCCGAGGGCGAGCTGAAGGGCATTCTGGACTACACCGAGGACGCGGTGGTCTCCAGCGACTTCATCGGCGATCCCCACACCTCTATCTTCGACGCCAAGGCCGGCATCGCCCTCACCGATACCTTCGTGAAGGTGGTTTCCTGGTACGACAACGAGTGGGGCTACAGCAACAAGGTCGTGGACCTGATCGAGTACATGTACAGCGTGGACCACAAGTAATTTTCCGCCCTTATGAGCCCGGCTTCTCCGCCGGGCTCTTTTCCGCCCTTACGAGCCCGGCTTCTCCGCCAGGCTCTTTTCTTTTCCCCCTGCCCCCACAAATCCCCGGAAAGCGCCGCCGCCCAAGGCGGCGGCGCTTTCCGGGGATTTCCGGCGGGGGTTAGGGGGCGGCGTCCGAGGGGGGGCCGGCGGGGGCCTCTTCCAGGGGGGCGCCGGGCTGGGGCAGGGTATCGATCCTGTTCAGCTCCCGGGTGATGCTGCGGGAACGGGAGGCGGCGGCGTCCAGCTCGGCGCCGGCCTGGGCCAGGCGCTGGCGGGTGCGGTCCAGCAGCTCGCCGAACCGGGTGAATTCGGCCCGCACCGAGCCCAGCAGGCGCCAGATTTCCCGGGAGCGCTGCTCCACGGCCAGGGTTTGGAAGCCGGTTTGCAGGCTGGTGAGCAGGGCGGAGAGGGTGGTGGGTCCGGCCAGCAGGATATGGTATTCCCGCTGGGCGCGCTGGGCCAGGCCGGGCCTGCGCAGCGCCTCGGCGTACAGGCCCTCGGTGGGGAGAAAGAGCACGGCGAAGTCGGTGGTATAGGGGGGGCGGATGTACTTGCCCGCGATGCGCTTGGCCTCGGTGAGCACGGAGCGCTCCAGGGCCTGGGCGCACTTGTCCACCTGCTCCTTGTCCCCCTCCTGGCTGGCCTGCTGCAGCCGCTCGTAGTCCTCCAGGGGGAATTTGGCGTCGATGGGCAGCAGCACCGGGGCGTCCTGGCCCCGGCCGGGCAGGCGCAGGGCGAACTCCACCCGCTCCTTGGCCCCCGGCTCCACCGGCGTATCGGCCAGGTACTGTTCCGGGGTCAAATTTTCCTCCAGCAGCGCCGCCAGCCGGGTTTCGCCCCAGATGCCCCGGGTCTTGACCCCGGCCAGCACCTTTTTCAGATCGCCTACGCTGCCGGCCAGCCGCTGCATTTCCCCCAATCCCTTGTACACCCGTTCCAGCTGCTCCCGCACCTGGCGGAAGGAATCGCCCAGCCGGTTTTCCAGGGCCTGCTGCAGCTGCCCGTCCACGCTTTGGCGCAGCTCCTTCATCTGGCGCTGCTGCTGGTCCAGGGCCAGGGTCATGCGGCTGAGCAGCCGTTCCATGCGCTCCTCGCTGCCCTGGGCGCTGATCTGCAGCAGTTGATTGGCCATCTGCAAATCCTGATTCATCCGTTGATTGGCCCGTTCCACCCGGGAAGCCAGCTCGGAAAATTGCCGCCGCCGCGCCCGTTCCATCTCATCCAGGCGGCGGGACAGGGCGCGGGTCCACAGCAGCAGGGCCAGGCCCAGTCCGGCCAGGGCGGCCAGGCACAGGGCGGGGAGCAGCCAAGGCAGGTCCGTCATAGGGAAGCCTCCCATTCCAACAATTTTTCGGCGCAGCGCAGACCGTCCACGGCGGCGGACAGGATGCCCCCCGCGTAGCCCGCCCCCTCGCCGCAGGGGAACAGGCCGGTCACCGCCGACTGGCAGGCGGCGTTCCGGGTGATGCGCAGGGGCGAGGAGGAGCGGGTCTCCACCCCGGTGAGCAGTGCGCCGGGGGCGTCGAAGCCCTTGAGCTTGCGGCCCAGGGCGGGCAGCGCCTGGGTCAGGGCCTGGACGGCAAAGGGGGGCAGGCAGCTCCTCAGGTCCCCGTAGGTCACCCCGGGCCGGTAGGTGGGCTCCACGTCCCCCGGGCCCCGGGAGGGCACGCCCTGGAGAAAATCCCCCACCAGCTGGGCCGGGGCCCGGTAGCCCCCGCCCCCCGCCTGATAGGCCAGGCGCTCCCACTGCTGCTGAAAGCGAATGCCGTCCAGGGGATGATCCCCGTAATCGGCGCTGTCCACCCCCACCAGCAGGGCGCTGTTGGCGTTGGGCCCGCTGCGGGCAAAGGCGCTCATGCCGTTGGTGGCCACCATGCCCTCTTGGGAAGCGGCGGCCACCACCTGGCCGCCCGGGCACATGCAGAAGGTGTACACCCCCCGGCCCTGGGCGGTGTGCATGCTCAGCCGGTACTCCGCCGCGCCCAGGGCCGGATGCCCCGCCGCAGGGCCGTACTGGGCCCGGTCGATGAGGCGCTGGGGATGCTCGATGCGCAGGCCCAGGGAAAAGGGCTTGGGCGTCATGGGCACGCCCTGGCGGTAGAGGGCCTCGAAGGTGTCCCGGGCGGAGTGGCCCGGGGCCAGAATCACGCCGCGGCAGGGGATCGCTTCGCCCGCCGCCGCCACGCCGGCCACCGCGCCGCCCTCCAGCACCAGGCGCTCCAGCCTGGTGTGAAACAGCACCTGGCCGCCCAGCTCCACCACCCGCTGGCGGATGGACTTGACCACCCCCGGCAGCAGGTCGGTGCCGATGTGGGGCCGGGCGGAATAGCAGATTTCCGGAGGCGCGCCGTGGTCCCGCAGGGTCTCCAGCACGAAGCGGCACCGGGGATCGGAGATGCCGGTGTTCAGCTTGCCGTCGGAAAAAGCGCCGGCCCCGCCCTCGCCAAACTGCACGTTGCTCTGCGCGTCCAGCGCCCCCGTGCTCCAGAAGCGCTCCACCTGCCGCGCCCGCTGGTCCACCGGTGCGCCACGCTCCAGCACCAGGGGCGCTAGCCCCGCCTGGGCCAGGGCCAGGGCGGCGAACAATCCCGCCGGGCCCAGGCCCACCACCACGGGCCGGGGCGCGTCCTGGAGCCGGAGATGGGGAAGGACGTAGGGCGTGCTGTCCAGCGCTTCCAGCTTGGTTCCCCTGGGCGGGCGCAGCTTGGACAGGGGCAGGTCCGTATCAAAGTCCAGGGACAATACGAAGTGTACCCGCCCCTTATCCCGGGCGTCCACCGCCTTACGGGCCAGCCGGGCCCGGGCGATCCGCCCCAAGGGCAGGCCCAGCGCCCGGGCTGTCAGCGCTTTGGGTTCCAGCGCCTGGTCCAAGGGGCAAGGCAGATTAGACAAACGAAACATGATATGCTCCTTTCAAGGGGACGGGGGGCAACCAACCGGTAGCCCTGGCTCCGCCAGGGCTGGATGGAGATGGAGGGCTGGCCGCCCTCCATACCTCCGGGCCACAGAGCCCAGGAACGCGGATTTATTTTCCCGCCCCGGCGGCTTGCCCCGCGCTCAGCCCGCTGGCCCAGGCCCAGTGAAGATTGAACCCGCCGCAGTCGCCGTCAATGTCCAGCAGCTCCCCGGCGGCGAACAGGCCGGGACAGAGCCGGGATTCCAGGGTGTGGGGCCAGAATTGGGCCGTATCCGCGCCGCCGGCGGTGACTTGGGCCGCGGCAAGGGGCTGGGTGCCGGTGAGGGGCAGGGTCCAGCCCAGCAGCAGGCCGGACAGGCGCTCCAGGTCCTGGGCGCTGAGGGCCTCCGCCGGAGCCGATAGGTCGGAAATGCCCGCCAGCTTCAGCATGTGCCGCCCCAGGAGCCGGGGCAGCAGCCCGGTGAGGAAATCCTCCAGGGCGCGGCGGGGCAGGGCGGCCTGCCGCCGGGCCAGGGCCTGGGGCGACGCCCAGACGGCCGGGCACAGCGCCAGGCGCACCGCCAGGGCCTTGCCCTGGTCCAGCCCCTGAGCCGCCCGCCGGCACAGGGCCATGGCCGCAATGCCGCTGACCCCGTAGTCGGTAAACAGCACCTCGCCCCGCTCCCGCTGCACCGGCTGGCCCGCCTCCAGCAGCTGGATATCGCCCCGGTACTTGAGCCCCTTGAGCCCCTTCACCGCCTGGGGCGGGACCCGCAGCTGGCACAGGGCGGGCCGCATGGGGGTGATGGCGTGGCCCAGACCGGCCAGCAGGGCATGGCCCAGGGCGGTCCCTCCCACCTTTTCCCCGGCGGGGCCGCCGCAGCACAGCACCACCCGCCCGGCCAGCACCTGGCGGCCGTCCAGGCCCTCCAGGGCGAAAAAGGGGCGGCCGGAGGCGGGGGGACGCAGGGCCTGCACCTGAAAGCTGGTGAGGACTTGCACGCCCCGCTCCTGAAGGGTCAGGCGCAGCGCGTCCACCACCGAGGCGGCCTGGTCGGTGGCGGGATAGATCCGGCCCTCCTGGTCGGCCACGGTCTCCAGGCCCAGCTGGGAAAAGAAACGGCGGATGGCCTGGGGCGTCCAGCGGGCCAGGATGGGCCCGGCCAGAGCCACGCCGCCGTGATAGTGGGACAGGTCCCCGGCGGAAGCGTTGCTCAGATTGCACCGGCCGTTGCCGGTGGCCAGCAGCTTGCGGCCCACCCGGTTCTGCCGCTCCAGCACCGCCACCCGGGGCTGAACCCCCGCCGCGGCCAGGGCCTCCACCGCGGCCAGGGCGGCGGCCATGCCCGACGCGCCGCCGCCTACGACGGCGACGTGATAGCTGCCGGAGGGCAGGGCGCGGTCGGAGCCCCGGGCCTCCCGGCGCTGATAGGCCAGGCGGGATTTTTGCCATTGGGCACCGCGCTGGGCCTGGGCCCGGGAAAGCGGCGCTTCTCCGGCGCGGTCCCCGTCCCTGGGCGGACTGCCGTGGTTCTGGGCCACAAAATTTCCTCCTTTGCGCTGAACGCGCAGGTCTTTTCCCTCCCACGCCCCACCGCCCAACGCGGCGCGGGGGGCGCGGGGGGCGGAGCCCTCCGCGCCCCGTTGGGGCCAAAGGAAGGGCTTTGCCCTTCCGCTGGCC
>DVHZ01000101.1 GCA_018711685.1 Candidatus Excrementavichristensenella intestinipullorum
GTGATGCCGGGTGACAACATCGACATGGAGATCACGCTGATCACCCCCATCGCCTGCGAGGAAGGCCTGCGCTTCGCTATCCGGGAGGGCGGCCGCACGGTCGGGTCCGGCGTAGTGACCAAGGTCATCGAGTAATCGGCTAAGTATCAAACAGCCCGCGGCAAACGCCGCGGGCTGTTTGCTTGTCGGCAGAGAGGCTCCCGGGCCGCCCGTCTATCTCATGGGGAAAGAGAAAAGGCGGGGGAAGGGGGAAAGAAAACGCCCGGTTCCGGCGGAATGCCGGGACCGGGGCGTTTTGAACAAGGGAAAAGGCCAGGGACCCATGTTTGCCGGAGGTCCTGGCCTGCGGGGCGGGGTTATTGCTGGGCCAGACGCTCTTTGACCACGTCGGCGATTTGCTGGGCTACTTCTTGGATGAAGGTCTCGTCCTGGCCCTCGGTCATTACACGGATGAGGGGTTCGGTGCCCGACACGCGCACCACGACCCGGCCGTTGTCGCCCAGGCGCTTCTTGCCCTCGTCGATGGCGGCGCGCACCTGGGGATCGGTGTAGAAATTGAGCTTGCCCTCCGGCGATACCTTGACGTTGATCATGGCCTGGGGATAGCGGGTCATCACCTGGGCCAACTGGCTCAGGGGCTTGCCCTCCCGGCGCATCAGGGACAGCAGCTGGATGGCGGTCAGCTGGCCGTCGCCGGTGGTGGCGAAATCCCGGAAGATGATATGGCCCGACTGCTCGCCGCCGAAGTCGTACTCCTCCAGCAGCATCTCCTCCAGCACGAACCGGTCGCCCACCTTGGTGGCGTTAAAGCGCAAGCCGTTGGCCTCGCAGAACTTGATGAAGCCCAGGTTGGTCATGATGGTGCCCACCACCGTGTCCCGGGACAGCTTGCCCCGCTTCTTCATGTCCAGGGCGCAGATGGCCATGATGAAGTCTCCGTCCACCAGGTTGCCCTGATCGTCCACGCACAGGCAGCGGTCGGCGTCCCCGTCGAAGGCCACCCCCGCGTCCAGGTGGTTCTCCACCACGTACTGGGTCAGCGCCTCGATATGGGTGGAGCCGCAGCCGGCGTTGATGTTCACTCCGTCGGGCTGGTCGAACAGGAACTCGCATTGGGCGCCCAGTTCGCTGAACAGCTTTTGGGCGGTGACGCTGGCCGAGCCGTTGGCGCAGTCCACCGCGATGTGCAGCCCTTCCAGGTTAAAGGCCACGGTGCTCTTCAGGTGGTCCACGTAATCCTTGATGACGGTGGCCTTGTGGATCACCTTGCCGATGTCGTCTCCGGGCACCAGTTTGGGCGTCTCCACCTGGTCCAGCACGATCTGCTCGATGCGCTCCTCCAGCGCGTCGGGCAGCTTATACCCGTCCCCGGAAAAGATTTTGATGCCGTTGAACTCGGCGCTGTTGTGGGAGGCGGAGATCATCACCCCGGCGTCCGCCTTGTATTTGCCCACCAGAAAGGCCACGGCGGGGGTGGGCACCACGCCCAGCACGATCACGTCCGCCCCGGTGGAGCACAGCCCGGCGGTGAGGGACATCATCAGCATATCCGAGGAAATGCGGGTATCCATGCCCACGGCGAACACCGGCCGGCGGCGGCTGCCCCCCGACAGCACGGTAGCGGCGGCGCGGCCGATCTTCATCGCCAGTTCGCAGGTCAGCTTTTCATTGGCTACGCCCCGCACGCCGTCGGTTCCAAACAGTCTTCCCATAATCAGTTTTCCTCCATTATCCGCGGGACCACCCGCCCGTCGTTTTTGTGGATGGAGCGTTCCGGCACCACGCCCCGCACGCAGCTGGTGGGGTATACCATGCTGTCCCGGCCCAGGATGGTGCCCGGATTGAGCACGCTGTTACAGCCCACCTCCACCCGGTCGCCCACCATGGCCCCGAACTTGCGCAGCCCGGTTTCCAGCGCCTGCCCGTTCAGGCGCACCACCACGTTCTTCTTATCGCTCTTTACGTTGGAAGTCACCGCCCCGGCGCCCATGTGGGCCCGGTAGCCCAGGATGGAATCCCCCACATAATTAAAGTGGGGCACCTGCACCTTGTCGAACAGAATGCAATTTTTGAGCTCCGTGCTGTTGCCCACCACGGCGCCCGCCCCTACCAGGGCGCTGCCCCGGATAAAGGCGCACTGACGCACCTCGGCTTCATGGCCGATAATCACCGGGCCCGCCAGATAGGCAGAATCGAACACCTTGGCGTCCCGGGCCACCCATACGCCGGGGGCCCGTTCCTCGTACTGGGCCGGATCCAAGCCTTCGCCCAGGGCTTGAATGAAATCCTTGATTTGTTTGAGCGCTTCCCACGGGAACCGGACCTGGGCCAACAGGGGCGCGGCCAAGGTATGGCCCAGATCGAATAGGGCCTGGGTTTCAATGCTGTTCAACGCCTCTCTCCTTTCCGCGCAGTCCAGGACATGATATGCCCCGGCGGCGCATGACAGAAGCGCCGGTATGCGAGCATTCCGGCGCTCTTTCAGCTGGACTACCAGCGCTTCACCATGGTCAATTTATTCCGGCCCGCCTGACGGCAGTAGGAGACTTGATCCATAGACCGCTTGACCATAAAGATACCCAGCCCGCCGATTTGACGCGCCTGAGCGTCCAGGGTTACATCGGGGTCGGTTCTAGACAGGGGATCAAAGGCTACGCCTTCATCCTCCAGGCGAATCTCCACCCTGCCGGGCCCGGCCTGGCAATAGATCTCCGCCCAACCGCCGCCCTGGGGATAGGCGTAGTGGGCGATGTTGACGAATATCTCCTCCACGCATACCCCGATCAGGGTCATGATCTTCATGGGACAGTCCCATGGTTCCAACTGGGCGTTGACAAAATCCAGCACCTGATCCAGCCGCTGGCACTGGGCTTCTACCCTCAGCCGCTGCATTTCCGGCTCCTTCCTCACACGATAGAGAGGATGTCCGAAAAACCGGTCACTTCGAACACTTCCATGACCGCCTCGCATACATGGGTCAGCTTCATGCTGCCCTGCTTGTTCATCTTCTTCTGGGTAGCTAGCAGAACCCGCAGGCCGGCGCTGGAGATGTACTCCAGTTTGGCGAAATCCAGCGTCAATTCCGTTACGCCGTCCAAGGCGTTGGAAAGAGCGGCCTCCAGTTGGGGAGCGGTTACGGTATCCAGCCGTCCCTCCAGGGCGACGGTCAGTTGATTCCCGGTTTGGGTCTTTTGAATGGTCATACTATTTCCTCCTTGCGCATCCCATACTGTCATACCCAGGTATTATAGCGAAAAAACCGGCTGGATGCAAGTCCCCCGCTTCCTTTTCATCCCTTTCGAACCGATTTCGCGCATTTTGCGGCGGCCGTTTCGATGTTTCCCGCTGCTGGACGTTTGCGCTTCCGGCCCCCGTATGTCCCGCAGCCTATACGCCCGCCGCGCCAGGGACCTGGCGCGGCGGAATGCCTCACTGGAACAGGGCGGCCTCGAAGGCCTCCATGCCGATCCGGTCGATGGCCTTGCCCAGGCGCTCCTTGGGTTGGGCGTTGTCCTTGAACCACTGGATGGTCCGATGGATCAGGGGGATGATCTCTTCCTCCTCCACCCGGCGGGAAAGGGGGGTGCCCATGCGCTTGGTTTTGCCCCAGGTGCCCCCCACATATACCTGGTATCTCACGGGGGATTCCTTGGCCACCGCGCCGAAGGGGCACTTGCCTACGCACACGCCGCAATCCAGACATTTCTGCGGGTCGATGACTACCTTGCCCTCTCGCACCTGAACGGCGTGAACCGGGCAGCACTGTTCCACCTGGCACACCTTGCAGCCCCGGCACTTGTCCAGTTCCAGCACCGGCGCACGGCGACCCTCCACGGCAAAATCGTTCAAGCTGGGCTTGACGCAGCTGTTGGG
>DVHZ01000102.1 GCA_018711685.1 Candidatus Excrementavichristensenella intestinipullorum
GGGCGCTGCCCCCGGGCCCCCGCCAGGGACTCCTCGCCCCTGGACCCCCGCCAAGGGGACGCCCCCCTTGGAACCGCCATTCTCGCTGGCGCGTAGGTGGGGCAACGGCCTGAAGCGGCGCGGCGGCGGTAGCCGCTGCGCTGTTTCAGGCCGTTGTGGGGATGCGGCGGGGCGCTATGACGCGCCGGATGGGGTGGCTGACTCGGCGCCGGGGCTAGCCGTCTACCACCCAGCAGCGCTGAATGCCGTAGTAGGCGAAGCAGTCCAGGGCGGTCTGGTGGATCACCTCGCCGCACATCAGGATGGGCACCGCCGGGGGACAGCCCACCGACGGCGCGGCCAGAATCCGGCCCAGGGCTTGCTCCGCCGGAAGCAGACGCTGGGGCGACAGGGCGGCTTGCCGCAGCGATAGGGCCCGCCGGGGACGCCGGAAGGGCGGCGGGCCCTGGACAATGGGCGCCCGGCGGGGCAGCCGGCCCAGGGCCTCCACCAGCCGGTCCAGGCCGGCGGCGCCGGTTTCCGGGGTGACCATGAAAACCACAAAGTCCGGGTCGGCAAACTCGCATACCACCCCCTGCTCCGCCAGCGCTTGCCCAACCTCCAGGCCCAGCCAGCCCCGGGACTTGGTGGCCAGGGCGATCTTCAGGGGCTCCTCCCCCTCCAGCGCCCATCCCTGCTCCGCCAATGCCCGGCCCACGGCCTGCACCTGGGGCAAAAAGGCGGCCAGCCGGGAAGCATAGCCCGCCTCCAGATACCGGTTAACCCCGTCCAGGGATTGGAGAATCAGGTAGGATGGACTGGTGGAGCCGAACAGGGCCAGGGCCTGGCGCGCCCCCTCCGCCAGCTCCGCCGGGGCGTGCCGGGCGATGTGCAGATAGGCTCCGCCCGTGAGGGCGGGCAGGGTCTTGTGGGCCGAATCGCAGCACATGTGGGCCCCCAGGTCCATGGGATGGCCGGACCGGGGCAGAAATTTGAGGTACGCGCCGTGGGCGTTATCCACCAGCAGCAAAAGCCCCCGCCGCCGGCACACCTGGGCGATGTCCGCCAGGGGCAGGGTGTGGCCCAGGTAGTCCGGACTGGTCAGATAGAGGGCGGTCGGGGCCGGGTCCATGGCCGCCAGCCGCGCCTCCAGGCCCGGCCCGTCCAGGGGACAGCTCAGATAGGAGCCGCCGGGGGGCGGATCCATCCAGGCCACCTCCACGTCCAGCAGCGCGGCGGCGCTGAGAAAGGCGCTGTGGGCGTTGCGCCCGGCCAGCAGGAGGGGAGGGCGCCCCTGGGCCAAAGCCCGCTGCCGGGCCAGGGCCACCATGGCCCGGATGCACAGGGACGAGCCCTCGGCGGAGAAAAAGGTGTGGGCGCCGAACAGCGCCCCGGCGTTTTCCTCGCTGCGGCGGATGATGCCCTGGGCCTGGTACAGGCTGTCCGCCCCGGGAATTTCCGTGATATCCAGGGCCTCCACGCCCAGGGGACCCTGCCCCTTATGGCCGGGCATGTGCAGGCGCAGGGCGCCGCTGGCGGCGTAGTGCGCGGCGAAATCCAGGATGGGGGTATCCATGCGGGTCACCTCCAGGGGAGTAGGGGCTCAGCCCGGACGGTGGTTTCGGGGAAGATCTTCCCGCGGGGCTTTGCCGCCCGCCGGGCGAGGGCGTGGGGAGATCTTTCCGCCGGGGGATCGGCCCCGTCCCGCCGGGGCCCAATGGGCCCGGGCAATCAATCGTCCGCCGGGATGGAATCGGGGCGGGCAGGGGAGGGGGCGCCGGGGTCAGGGGGCGTCTTCCAGGGCCATGGCCGCTTGGACCATGATGGCGCATTCCATGCGCTTTTTGAACAGCCGGCAGCCCGCCTCGTAGATCCCCGTCACCGAGCCGGTGGCGTGGTAGGCGTTGGCCGCGCAGCCGCCGGAGCAATACAGCTGGGCCCAGCAGTCCCGGCACTGGGGCCGGGCGTACAGGTTGAGCTGGGAAAACTGCGCCTGCAGGGCCGCGTTGTCCACGCCCTTCCACACGTCTCCCAAGCGGAAGGCATCCTCCCCCACGAACTGGTGGCAGGGGTACAGGTCGCCCCAGGGGGTCACCGCCATGTACTCGGTGCCAGACCCGCAGCCGGACACCCGCTTGTACACGCAGGGGCCGCCGGTCAGGTCCATCATGTAGTGGTAGAAGGTGAAGGGCCGCCCCTCCCGCCGGCGCTGCAGCATGAGCCGGGCCAGCGCCTCGTACTGTTCCATCACGATGGCCAGGTCCTCTTCGGTCAGGGCCTGGGGCTCCCCGGGGGCGCACACCACCGGCTCCATGCTCAGCTGGGTGAAGCCCAGGTCCAGCATTTGGCGGATGTCCGCCAGAAAATCCGGGTTATCGTGGGTGAAGGTGCCCCGGATGTAGTAGTCCTTATCCCCCCGGGCCTTGACCAGGGCCTGGAATTTGGGCACGATTCGCTCCCAGCTCCCTTGCCCCGCGTAGTCCACCCGGTAGCGGTCGTGGACCGCCTTGCGCCCGTCCAGGCTGAGCACCACGTTGCTCATCTCCCGGTTGGCAAAGTCCATCACCTGCTGGTCGATGAGCATGCCGTTGGTGGTCAGGGTGAAGCGGAAGTTCTTGCCCCGTTCCTTTTCCACCTGGCGGGCATAGGCCACCAGCTGGCGCACCACATCGAAATTCATCAGCGGCTCCCCGCCGAAAAAGTCTACCTCCAGGTTGCGGCGGCTGCCCGAGTGGTCCATGAGAAAGTCCAGGGCCTGCCTGCCCACCTCAAAGGGCATCACCGCCCGTTGGCCGTGGTATTTGCCCTGGCTGGCGAAGCAGTAGGCGCAGTTCAGGTTGCAGGTGTGGGCCACGTGGAGGCACAGCGCCTTGACCACGCCGCTGGAGCGCTCCTTGAGGGCGCCGGCCATGGAGGAAAAGCGGTCCGGGGCGAACAGCTTGCCCTGGGCTTCCAGGGCGGCGATCTGCTCCAGGCACTGGAGGACTTCCTCCCGGGGATACTGGCCATCCAAGGCGGAAAGCGCCTGGTCCCGGGTGTGGTCCTGGAGCAGGCCGATGGCCTGGTAGGCCAAATCGTCCACCACGTGGACCGAGCCCGAGTACACGTCCAGCACGATGTTATAGCCGCCCAGGCGGTATGAATGGATCATGGCGTTTCTCTCCTACATCATGAAAATCGAGGGGGCAGGGAGGCGGTTTGGGGGATGGAGCGGGGACCCCTTCGGGCCTGGTTTCGACAAAATCCGACTTAAGTCGGAAAACGCCTGCGGGGCGCTGGGGCCGGGGGCGTCCGGGGATTCGGATTCCGCGGGGGACCGGCTCCGGCGGGAACCATTTGGGCCGGGGGTCCGGTTTCGGCAAAATCCGACTTAAGTCGAAACTGCCTGGGGGCGCTGGGGCCGGTTTCGGCCAAATCCGACCTCGGTCGAGAATTGCCTGCGGTGCGCCGGAGCCTGAGGACAGCAATCCGACCGCGGTCCGGATTTGAGGCGGGGAACCGGATTGGCCGCCGGAGGGGCGCCATCCGGGGCCTGGACGCATGAAAAATGCCGCCAGGTGGCGGCATTTTTGCGCGGCGCCGTTACTTGCTTTCCTTGGCGCTCTCGCAGGACTGGTTGGCGATGCCGCAGCTGGTCTTGCAGGCGGACTGGCAGGACGTCTGGCACTCGCCGCAGCCCCCCGTCTGGGCGCTGGCGCACAGGTTCCGGGTTTCCAAGGTCTTAATATGCTCCATGGTTACAACCTCCCACGTAAAATCACAGCGCGATTATAGCACGTTCTCGCCCCAAAGTCAATCGTTCCCGCCCCCAAGAGGGGCAAAGAAGGGGAGATTTATGGAGGCGGCATTGTAAAATGCCCCGATTCCGGGGCGGCTTCGTTGACATCCGGGGCGAATATGATACAATTAAGGCTTGGATAAACGGCGGGCGGCAAAGCGCCCCCGCGACAGGGAGGAAGTTGTATGCAGAGCATTTGTGTCCCCGCCCTGGACGCCCAGATCCCCCAGGCGACGGATTTCATCCGGCAGGGCCTGGCCCGGTACAAGGTGAAGTCCAAGGCCCTGGGCCAGGCCGTGCTGCTGGCCGAGGAGGCCCTGGTGAGCCTAAACCGGCACGCCCCCCAGGGCGCCCATGTCCAGATCGCCCTGGTGAAGCGGATGGGCGGCGTGTCGGTGCGGCTGAGCGCCCCCGGCCAGGCCTTCCAGCTGGACCAGGCCATGGATTTAGGCCTGGACATGGACATGGACCAGGAAGGCGGCGAGGCCGAATCGGCCATCCGGGGCCTGCTGTTCAACGCTTACCGGGACAAGCTGCGCTACAAGCACCACGGTGGGCGCAGCACCGTGCTGATTACCGCCCAGCCCGCCCAGCGCCGCCTCATCTACCTGACCCTGGGCGCCCTGGCCCTGGCCGTCGTCCTGGGGCTGATCCTGCGGGCCGTGCTGTCCCCCGGCGCCGCCGGCGCGCTGGACCAGTACGCCCTCACCCCCATCAAGACCATGTTCCTCAACGCCCTGAAGATGGTGGTGGCGCCGGTGGCCTTCTTCTCCATCCTCTCCTGCGTCTCCCAGTTCTCCAGCCTGTCGGAGCTGGGCAAGACCGGGGCCAAGGTGATGGGGCTGTATATGGCCACCACCCTGGCCGCCATCGCCGTGGGCGCGGGGGTCTATTTCCTGTGCCAGCCGGGGAGCGGCGTGGAGCCCCTGGCCGCCCAGGCCGCTCAGGCCGCCCAGAGCCTGTCCGCCCAGGACGCCCAGGTGGACGTGCTGGGCACCATCGTCAACATCGTCCCCGACAACCTGGTCCGGCCCTTCCTGGAGGCCGACATGCTCCAGGTCATCTTCGTGGCCATCCTGTGCGGCGCGGCGGTGGGCATGATCGGCGACTACTCCAAGCCCCTCAAGGACTTCTTCGAGGCCTGCAACACCCTCTTCCTCAAGATCACCACCATCATCGTGGGCTTCATCCCCCTGGCGGTGTTCTGCTCGGTGTGCTCCCTGGTGATGCTCACCGGCGGCCAGACCCTGGCCTCCTTGGTGGGCTTCCTGGCCTCGGTGCTGCTGGGCATGGCCTGCATGGTGGCCCTGTACTGCCTGCTCCTCCTGGCGGTGGGCAGGCTGGACCCCCGAATCTTCCTGCGCAAGTACGCCCCCTCCATGCTCACCACCTTCAGCCTGGGCTCCAGCAACGCCGCCGTGCCCTACACCATGCAGGTGTGCCGGGATGAGCTGGGGGTGTCCCCCAAGGTGTGCGCCTTCTCCATCCCCCTGGGCGCTACGGTGAATATGGACGGCACCTGCGTCTACCTGGTCGTGGCCGCCCTGTTCCTGGCCAGGGTCTACGGGGTGGCCGTGGCCCCGTCGGACCTGGCGGGCATGTTCTTTTCCGTGCTGGTGCTGTCGGTGGGCGCGCCGGGCATCCCCGGCTCCGGGCTGGTGTGCCTGTGCGTGCTGCTGGTGCAGATGGGCGTCCCCGTGGAGGCCGCCGGGCTGATCATGGGAGTGGACTCCATCGTGGGCATGTTCCGGGCCGCCTCCAATACCACCGGCGACGTGGCGGTTTCCCTGATCGTGGCCAAGCTGGACCGACTGCTGGACCTGGCCGTGTACAACCGGAAAAAGGCGGCCTGAGCGGGCCGCGGATGGGGGGCTCCTCCCCTTTAACCGCTCCCGGCTCCGCCCCGGCAGGGCCCTTCAGGGGCCGGTGAGAGCGCTTCGCCGGGGGCGTTGGGCCCTGGGCCCGGCAGGGGAGAGGGCGTTCCCCGGTCCCGGGCGGGTTGTCCGGGAAAAAATGGCCCGAACCGGGCAGGCCCCGGCCGCGCTGGCGCGGCCGGGGC
>DVHZ01000103.1 GCA_018711685.1 Candidatus Excrementavichristensenella intestinipullorum
AAAATGGGCGTGCCGCAGAAGTTGCTTTCTGCAACACGCCCCGGCATCCGCCGGCGCTAGAAGGGAGGCGGAGCGGGGGGCTGTACCTCCTTGCCCCCGGGGGACAGGTCCACGAACCAGGTGAGCTCACCCCGCCAGCCCAGGTTTACCGTGCCCAGGGCGCCGTTGCGCTGCTTGGCGATGATCACCTCGGCCATGTTCTTCACCGGCGTATCCTTGTCGTAGTAGTCCTCCCGGTGGATGAACATCACCACGTCGGCGTCCTGCTCGATGGCGCCCGAGTCCCGGATATCCGACAGGATGGGCCGGTGGTTGGCCCGGCCCGAGGGGGCCCGGGACAGCTGGGACAGGGCCAGCACCGGCACCCCCAGCTCCTGGGCCAGGCCCTTGAGGCCCCGGGAGATGCTGGACACTTCCTCCTGGCGGCTGGAAAACCGGCCGCTCCCCGTCATCAGTTGCAGGTAATCGATCATGATCAGGTCCAGGCCCTGTTCCATTTGGAGGCGGCGGGCCTTGGAGCGGATTTCCGGCACCGAGATGCCGCTGGTGGCGTCGATGTGGATATTGGCCTGGCCGATGACGCTCATGGCCTCGCACAGCCGCAGCCACTCCTCCTCCTCCAGCACGCCCCGGCGCACGTTCTGCATGTTGACCCGGGCCTCGGTACACATCATGCGCATGGCCAGCTGTTCCGCCGGCATTTCCAGGGAGAACACCGCCACCTTGGCGCCGCCCCGGATGGCCGCGTTTTCCACGATGTTCATGCCCAGGCTGGTCTTGCCCATGGAGGGCCGGGCGGCCAGCAGCACCAATTCGCCCCCGTGCAGGCCGGTGAGCATTTCGTCCAGCTCCCGGTAGCCGGTGGGCACCCCCTCGATGCGGCCCTTGTTCTGCACCAGCCGGTCGATCATCTGGTAGGTTTGGATGAGGATGGGCTGGATGGGCTTGAGCATTTCGCCGCCCTTGCGCATGGTGATGTCGTAGATCAATTTTTCCGAGGCCGCCAATATGGCGCTGGTTTCCTGTTCCGCGGCATAGCTCATCTGGCTGATGCTGCCCGAGGCGGCGATCAGCTTGCGCAGGGTGCTCTTTTCGTCCACGATGCGGATATAGGCCCCCACGTTGGCCGCCGAGGGCACGAACTGGGACAGGTCGATGAGGGCGTCCAAGCCCCCCACGCCCTCCAGCTTGCCCCGGCGGCTCAGCTCCTCGTCCAGGGTCACCAAATCCACCGGCCGGGACTGGCCCGCCAGGTAGAGCATGGCGTCGAAGATTTCCCGGTGGGCCGGGTCGTAAAAATCCTCCGGGGTCAGGCTCTCCTGGGCCAGCAGCACCGCGTCGGTGGAGATCAGCATGGCGCCCAGCACCGAGCGCTCCGCGTCGTTGTGGTGGGGCGGCACGCCCTGGCCCGGCAGCATTTGTTCCATAGCGCGCCCCTTACTTGGCCGTTACCGTGACGTTGAGCAGCATTCGGGTGGACACCCCGGCCGCCAGGCGCAGGGTGAACAGCGTTTGGCCCCCGGTGCGCACCGGCTCGTCCAGCTCGATTTTGCGCTTGTCCACCTCCAGCCCGTGCTGCTCCTTCAGCGCCTGGGCGATCTCCTGGGCGGTGATGGAGCCGTACAGCTTGCCTCCCTCGCCCCCTTTGGCCGTGAGCTGCACCACCTTGCCCTTCAGGCTCCGGGACAGCGCCTCCGCCTCGGCCCGCTTCACGTCCTCCCGGTGCTTCTGGGCCGCCTTGGATTTCTCGATGGCGTTCAGCGCCTCGTTGGTGGCCTCCCGGGCCAGCTTGCGGGGCAGCAGGTAGTTGCGGCCGTATCCGTCGCTTACCTCCACGATCTGGTCCTTTTTCCCCGTGCCCCGGATGTCCTCCAGCAGGATCACCTTCATCGCTCGTTTCCTCCTTTATCGTTTGCGCCCCCGCGCTTGTTCAGCCACCGGGTGATCAGCCCCCGCCGCCCCAGCAGCGCCGAGATCAGGCCCACCGCCGTCAACACCAGTTGTGCCAGCAGCGCCAGCGCCGTCAGGATCAACGCCCGGGCAACCGGCCTCATCCCCCGGCGGAATATGGCCCGGTCCACCGCCCCCAGCCCCTGGATGGTGAAAAACAGCTGGGATACCCCCAGCATGGCCAGCAATCCGGCTTCGCCGCCGGCCATGCCCCACCGGTAAGCCCCGTAGCAGGCCAGGGCGCACAGGGGCGGCCCCAGCACCATGTGGCCGGGCAGGAACCAATCCCGGGGATGGGCGTAGTCCACCGGCGGCATATCCCCCCGCCGGCTGGCCACCCGGGCCGGCAGCCAGTAGGCCAGAAACCCGCTGGCCAGCCCGGTGCCCAGGATCAGCTGGGGCAAAGTGCGCTGGAGCTGGGTACGGTACAGGGCAAACCAGTTCTGGAGCAGCAAATACCGCTCCTCCTCCTCCAGATACGCCAGGGATTGCCCTCCGGTGAGGGGGGACAGGGCGGCGGCCAGGTCCGCCATCTCCGGCGCTTCCCAGGGCAGCCCATGGGCGCGGCTCAGCAGAAATTGGGTAAAGGCGTCGGCCAGGGGCGCCCGCACCGCCAGCCAGGCTCCCGCCAGCAGCGCCAGTATGGCCGCCAGCTGGGCCAAGGCGCAGCCCCACGCCCCGGCGGCAAACCGGGGCCGCCGCGCCAGCAGCGCCCAGGCCGCCCAGGCCGGCAGGGCGAACAGCTCCGCCGCCGCCAGGGCCCCCAAGCCGCCGGCTATGCTATAGCCCATCCCCACGCAGGACAGGCTGGCCGCCCCCAGCGCCCACACGCCGCCCCACGCCCCCAGCATGGCCGACGCCACCGTGGGCAGCAGCACGCAGGGCGCACTGGCCACCGTGGCATAAAACATCACCGCCAGGCTGGGCGGCACCAGCATACCGGTGAGCAGCCCCAGCAGCAGCCCGGGCCCCCGCCTGCTCTTCATCCCTTGCTCCACGCAAGCCCTCCTCGGTTCCTGGCCTTCCTAAGCCATCAGTATATCATACCCCGCGCCGGAAAGCAAACACGCCCGGGCTCATTCGCCCTCTCCCGCCGCGTCCACGTCGCCGTCCGGCTCCGGGCACTCTTCCAGCCCCTCCGCCCCTTGCAGCAGCATGTCGTTGGAGATGACCCGGTTGCGCCTGCGTTCCAGCGCCACCTGGTCCATAATCATGTCCTTGATCTTCAGCGGGTCCTTGATCCAGTGAATATGAAACTGGGGATGGCTCTGATCCGAAGAGAACAGAATCAGCGTGCCGCACCCGAACGGCTTTTGCCACAGCGTGCGCACCACCCGCACGTCGGTAATCCGAAATAGCTGCACCTGATCGTGAACCGTGGTAAACAGCCCCTTCTGCTGGGTCACCAGCCGGGGTGTCAGGGTATATTTGGTGAAGCTGATGGGCATCCCCAGGATGCGCTTGCGGTCCTGCCACAATATGTCCATGGCTTTCGCCTCCTTTGTACTCCCGAAGGAATTTGGCAATAGTATACCCCCAACGGCGGCGCAAGTCAACGAAATTTGGGCCGGGGG
>DVHZ01000104.1 GCA_018711685.1 Candidatus Excrementavichristensenella intestinipullorum
AACCACGGCACCCGGCTGCTGATGATGCACCAAGGCAAAGCGGTCATCGACGCCAGCGGCCCGGACCGGGCCAAATATTCCGTGGACGACCTGCTGGACACCTTCAATCAGATCAGCATCGAAGTGGGCAACTGACCTGCCGGCGCTTCGGCGCGGGCCGCCCCGAAAGCGATGGCCGCTTCCGGGGCGGCCTTTTTTCATTTTTGCCCCATTCATACAAATATTGGCAAATCATTTCAGGAATGCTCTTGCACGAAAGACAATTTTCCTCTATAATAATTACAACACGTTTTACAATATTGGCCCGGAGGGATGTACATGAAACGGGAACCCAAGAAGCGGCCTTATAAGATCCTCAGTATAGACCCTTGGCTGGCGCCCTTTGAGGAGGATATTCAGCTGCGCATGGACCGCTTCGCCGAGATCCGGCGGGTATTTCTGGGCGGCAAGCGAGACCTTTCGTCTGTGGCCACCGGCCACCTGTACTACGGCTTCCATCGTACCCAGGATGGCTGGGTATACCGGGAGTGGGCGCCGGGGGCGGACGCCCTGCATCTGATCGGCGACTTTAACGGCTGGAATCGGGAGAGCCATCCCCTGACCCGGCTGGAAAACGGCGCTTGGGAGATCCAATTGCCCGGGAACGACGCCTTGCGCCATGGCCAGCGGGTAAAGGTGCAGGTGACCAAGGACGGCAATCGGGTGGACCATATCCCCCTATACATTCATCGGGTGGTACAGAACGAGTACCACGACTTTGCCGGCCAGATCTGGGATCCCAAGCGCCCCTTCGCCTGGACCGACGGCGGGTACGCCCGCCGTAAGATTAGTCCTCTGTACATCTACGAATGCCATATCGGCATGGCCCAGGAAAAAGAGGGCGTGGGTACCTATAAGGAGTTCACCCAGAACGTGCTGCCCCGCATCAAGGCCACGGGCTACAATGCCATTCAGCTGATGGCGATCATGGAGCATCCCTATTACGCTTCCTTTGGCTATCAGGTGACCAACTTTTTCTCTGCCAGCAGCTGGTATGGAGAGCCGGAAGACCTGAAGGAGCTGATCAACACCGCCCATAGCATGGACATGCTGGTACTGTTGGACCTGGTGCATTCCCACGCCTCCGCCAACGTGAACGAGGGCTTAAATGAATTCGACGGTACCGACGACCAATTCTTCCGCACCGGGGAGGCGGGCTGGCATCCAGCCTGGGGCTCCAAGCTGTTCAACTATGGCAAGCACGAGGTGATCCACTTCCTGTTATCCAGCCTGAAGTACTGGCAGGACGAATACCATTTCGACGGCTTCCGCTTCGACGGGGTTACCAGTATGCTTTACCATGACCACGGCCTGGGCGCCGCCTTCGACAGCTACGAGAAATATTTTTCCATGAATACCGACGTGGAGGCGGTTACTTATTTGCAATTGGCCAACGAGCTGATTCACGAGGTCAACCCCTTCGCCGTCACCATCGCCGAGGACATGAGCGGTATGCCCGGTATGTGCCTGCCCTTGCGCACCGGCGGCATTGGCTTCGATTACCGGTTGGCCATGGGCATCCCCGATTTCTGGATCAAAACCCTGAAAGCATCCGACGATGCCTGGGACATGCATCGGTTGTGGCATGAACTCACCACCCGTCGGCCCCAGGAGGGCAGCATCGGCTATTCCGAGTGCCACGATCAGGCTTTGGTGGGCGACAAGACCATCATGTTCCGCCTGGCCGACGCCGAAATGTACTGGGGGATGAACAAGGAACACCATTCCCTCATCATCGACCGGGCAGTCGCCCTGCACAAGCTCATCCGCTTCGCTACCCTCACCATGGCCTGCGACGGATACCTGAACTTCATGGGCAATGAGTTCGGCCACCCGGAATGGATTGACTTTCCCCGCCAGGGCAACGGCTGGTCCTATAAGTACGCCCGGCGGCAATGGTCGTTGGCAGATAATCCCGACCTGAAATATGAATGGTTACTGGATTTTGATCGGGCTATGCTCAAGTTCTCCCGCAAATACCGCATTATGGTCAAACGAGACCTCGTGAACCTATGGATCGATCAGGACCGCAAGATTATCGCCTTCTCCAAGGGCGGCTTGCTGTACCTGTTCAACTTCCATCCCTCCTATTCGGAGACGCACTTCTTCCTGCCTGCCCATACCATCGGCGAAGGCGATTATCAGGTGGTGTTCGACACCGACGGCGACCAGTTCGGCGGCCAGAACCGCATCGACCACACGACCATCTACCATGCGCAGTTCCATGAAAATCTGGGCGTAGGATTCTACGTCTACACCCCTTGCCGCACCGCCATGGTACTCAAGCGGATAAGCGAACCAGCGTCCGGCGTCTGATCCCGTCTGCCTCCGTCGCTCCCGGTCCCGCCTCCAGCGGGGCCTTATTCTTCGCCATGATGGCGAACAAGGGGCCTGAAGGCGTCGGTGCAAGGCAGGATGAAGCAAGCTTTTGTCTATCCCCCAGGCGGGCACCGTATTTTTTCTTCCGCCGTTTCCACTGTGCGCTCATGTAGGGGTCTTATCCCTTTTCAGCGGAAGGGGAATCCCCCTCATAATATGCGTTGTTCCGCCCTAATGCCTTACGGGGAAGGTTCCCTTGTCTCGCTGGCTTTGCAAAACTGCCTCATGGCCCCAAACGCCGCCCGGCTTCTCTCCTTGGCAGCGCAAAGCCCAGGTCCGTAGACCTGGGCTTTGCGCTGCCAAGGCTCCCGGGCAAGCTGCGCTCCCCCTCCGGCCCCCTCTCATCCCGCCGCGGCCGGGCGACGGAAGCTGGCGGGGCGTGCAGAGGGGAGAGGTTGAGGATGATGCGGAAAAAACCGGCGGGGCCGCGCCCGGCCGGGAGGGTGTGCGCCTCGGGTCAGGGCAGGGCGCGGATGCTGTCGAAGGGAAAGATCACCAGGCGGGCATGGCCCACGACTTGGCTTTGCTCGATGGGCCCGATCAAGTGGCTGTCGTTGGAATTGGCGCGGTTATCGCCCAGCACAAAATACATGCCCTCGGGCACCGTGTACTCAGCCATTTCGTAGGTGGGCGGATGGTCGATATAGGGTTCGTCCACCGCTTCCCCGTTCAGATACAGGACGCCTCCGGACACCGCTACCCGGTCGCCGGGCAATCCCACGATGCGCTTGACGAAATAGCCTGTGCGCCCCGGATAATGGCAGATGACGATGTCGAACCGGTCGGGTTGGCCCAGCAGGTAATCGTACTTGGTGACCAGCAGCCGCTCTCCATCCTGGAGGGTTTCGGTCATGGATTCGCCATCCACCCGGATGAACTCCAGCACATAGGTGCGTATCACCAGGGCCAACGCCACCGCCACCAGGATGGACAGTACCCAGCTGAGCGCCTCCCGGGCCGGAGTGCGCTGGGTCTTTTCCTTTTCCGCCATGGAAAGGCCTCCTTCCAGTTCTATCGCCGCCTGGGCCAGCGCCGCAAAATCATTCGCCGCGGGATCAGGCGCAGCGCCCCAGGGGCATAGGCGGGGCGCAGCTGGCGTTCCGGGCCGATGCTGACGGTTGGTTCGCCGAGCCGGGTCTAGCCCCATATTGACGGGCCGGGGGGGCCTGAATATCAGCCCACGCCCCAGGCCATGACCGCAAAGACGGCGATGGTCACCAGGGTGAGCATGCACAGGGAGGAGGACACATAGGAGCGCTCCTGGGGATCGTCGGCGAAGATGGGCAGCACATAGGGCGGGGGAAGCATGAACATGAGCAGCACCGCGCCGCGCAGGTAGATGTCCCCGGGGAACATGAACCCGGCTACCACCAGCATCAGCGCCATCAGGGCGCCGTTGATCACCAGGCGCAGGGCGCAGGTCTTGAGGCCCGCCTTGAGCTGGGCCTTATCCATGGCCAAGTCATAGCCGATGGTGAGCAGGATCACCGCGCCGGTGGGCGCCGACACGAAATCGGTCACCGCGGTGAGCAGCTGGTCCCCGCCCCAAGCGCCCATGGCCCGGTACAACCCGGTGGCGCCCAGGGCTACGCCCGCCAGAATGGCCCATATGGTGGGGGAGGAGGCCAGGCTGTGCAGGGTTTGCCGGGCGCTCATCCGGCCGCCCTGGGTACGGGTGAGCAGCACCTTGTACACGGTAAACACGAACAGCACCTGCCCCAAATCCAGCAAGGCGAAGCTGGCGGTATGCTCTTGCCCATAGAGCATGGCGAACAGGGCATAACCCAGCATACCGGCCTCGTAGCCCGAGGCCATATAGGGGGCGTAGGGGGAGGACAAGCGCAGCATCCGCCCGCCCAGCCGCCCCAGCCCCAGGGCCGCCAGGCACACGGCGAACATAATCAGGGGCAGCAACAAGCTGTTCAGGGTGTACTCCGCCCCGGCGAAAGCGCCCACCAACACGGCGGGCAGGGTGATATCCATGACCACCCGCTTCAGCGCACCGATGCCCTCCCGGGACAGCATCCCGGTCTTGCGGGTGAGCACGCCCAACAGCAGCATAACCACCACCGGCAACACGGTGAGCAATACCTGAATCGCCTGGTTCATAGGGGCCCCTCCTTCTCCATCCACATGTCCCGGCACCTTTCTTCGAGCCGCTCCCTGGCGTTTTCCCCAGCCGCCCCAGAGCTTCCCTGGGCCCCCGGCTTGCCCAGGCCTTTCCCTGGCGCATCAAGGCGCGGCCCGGCTCAGGCTCAATCCATATACTTGCGAATCAGCGCCTGGGTACCCTCGTCCCCGTAACCGGCTTGATCCAGCTGCTGGAACATGGCCAGCACGGTTTGCAGCACCGGAAGCTCCAGCCCCCGGTCAGCGCCCTCTTCCCCGGCCAGCTTCATATCTTTGATGAAGTGCTTGATGTAAAAGCCCGGCGCGTAATCCCCCGCCACCATTTTGGTGCCGTTGCCGGTGAGCTGCCAGGAGCCCGCAGCCCCGGTCTTAATGGTGTCGATGAGCAGGGACTGGTCCAGTCCCGCCTTGCGGGCATAGGTCAGCGCCTCGCACACCCCGGCCAAGGTGCCGGCAATGGCGATCTGGTTGGCCATCTTGGCGTGCTGGCCGCAGCCCGGTCCGCCCTCGTAGCGGATGTTCTGGCCCATGGCCTCAAATACCGGCATCATCCGGTCAAACGCTTTCCTGTCGCCCCCCACCATGATGGCCAGGGTGCCCTGGCGTGCCCCCGCGTCGCCTCCGGACACCGGGGCGTCCAAGGCCGCCAGGCCCTTGGCTTTGGCCGCCTGATAGATGCGCTGGGACAATTTGGGGCTGGTGGTGGTCATGTCGATGAGCACCGCCCCCGGCTTCGCCCCCTCCAATACGCCTTGGGGGCCAAAGTACACCTGCTCCACGTCCTTGGGATAGCCTACGATGGTGATCACCGCCTGGGCCTGAGAAGCCGCCTGGGCCGGGCTGTCCGCCCACCTGGCGCCCGCGTCCAGCACCTCCTGCGCCTTGGCCTTGGTGCGGGTATACACCGTCACCTCATGGCCGCGCTTGAGCAGATTGGCCACCATGCCCCTTCCCATGACGCCTACGCCGATAAAGCCGATCCTCATGGTTCTCTCTCCTATCTCCCATATTATTCCCCTGCCGCCGGACCGGAAACCCCCCGTTCTTTCCGGGGCTCTGGCCGAAAACCCGCCGGAACGCCGCCTCGTCTCCAGGCCGCCCGCCGTCCCGGTTTTTCCCATTATAGCATACTTACCTATCCCCGCGCCCGCATAAAATGTTAACAGGTACGCGGTTTTTTCCGCCATATTGCCAGACTATAATTCATAGCGTGCTATGCCATATGAAAGAGGGGACCAGGGCGGATGGCGTATCTGGGGAGCCGGATCAAGCAGCTGAGCAACGCCTACGAGTGCGAAGCCAATCATATGCTGCAAAGGCATGGGCTGACCACCGCTCAGGCGGAGATTTTGCGATTGGTGATGCTGTCCCGTTCGCAAGGGGAGAGTCTGAATCAGAAGGACATCGAAACGGCGTTGCGGCTCAAGAATCCCACGGTGACCGGCACCCTGAACCGCCTGGAGGCCAAGGGGCTGATCCGTCGGGAAAGCGATCCCCGGGACGGGCGGCGCAAGCTGATCCGGCCTACGGACAAGGCGTTGGCGGCTCACGTGGAAGTGGGGCGGGCCTTCCTGCTATGGGAGCAACGGCTGCTGACCGGGATAGGCCCCCAAGAACAAGAGCAATTGCTGGGGCTTCTGGACCGGGTGCTGGAAAATATCCAGGAGATGAGGGAGGACGAAGATGAATAAACTGATGGCCTATGTGGGCAAATACAAAAAATACGCGCTGCTGGCGCCCCTCACCATCATCGGCGAGGTGATCCTGGAGGTCTTGATCCCCATGGTGATGGCCATGATCATCGACGTAGGCATCCAGGGCGAGGGGGGCGTGCCCTATACGGTGAAGATGGGGCTGGTCATGGTGGGCATGGCGGTGCTCAGCCTGGTGTGCGGAGCGCTGGCGGGGAAATTTGCCGCCCAGGCAAGCACCGGGTTCGCCAAGAACATCCGCAAAGCGCTGTTCGACAAAGTGCAGGACTTTTCCTTTAAAAACGTGGACCGGTTTTCCACCGCCTCTTTGGTGACCCGGCTGACCACCGACGTGACCAACGTGCAGAATGCCTTCATGATGATGGTGCGCATGGCCATTCGTGCGCCCATCATGCTCATCGGCGCCGCCGTCATGGCGGTGTCCATCAACCCCACCCTGTCCTTGGTGTTTATCATCGCCCTGCCGGTGCTGGGGGTGTGCATCTACCTCATCATGTCCAACGCCCATCCCCGGTTCGAGGCCATGCTGAAGAAATACGACGGCCTCAACGCCCGGGTGCAGGAAAACTTAATCGCCGTCCGGGTGGTGAAGGCCTTCGTACGGGAGGACTACGAAAAGGTAAAATTTGAAGAAGCGGCGCAGGCGGTGCGCACCGCCCAGGTGCGGGCGGAAAAGCTGGTCATCCTCACCATGCCGCTGATGCAGATCATGATGAATTCCTGCATCGTGCTGGTGATGTGGTTTGGCGGCGGCATGATCGCCCGAGGAACCTTCGCCATCGGCGAATTGTCGGGTTTCATCTCCTACATCACCCAAATTCTTATGTCCTTGATGATGTTGTCGGTGGTCTTTATGATGCAGGTGCTATCCCGAGCTTCCGTGACCCGTATCAACGAGGTGCTTGAGGAGCGCATCGACATCACCGACGAAACGGCGGACCCCAACCTGACCGTGGCGGACGGTTCCATCGATTTCGACCACGTGTCCTTCAGCTACTCGGGGGACGAGAAGCGCTTTTCCCTCAAGGACATCAACCTGCACATCAAATCCGGACAGACGGTGGGCATCCTGGGCGGCACCGGCTCCTCCAAGTCCACCCTGGTTCAGCTGATTCCCCGCCTGTACGACGTCACCCGGGGCTGCGTGCGGGTGGGCGGCCACGACGTGCGGGAGTACAAGGTCGAAACCCTGCGCAACAGCGTGGCCATGGTACTGCAAAAGAACGTGCTGTTCTCCGGCACCATTCGGGACAACCTGCGCTGGGGCGACGAACATGCCACCGATCAGGAAATCGAGGCGGCCTGCCGGGCGGCTCAGGCCCACGACTTCATCATGTCCTTCCCCAAGGGCTACGATACCGACCTGGGCCAGGGGGGCGTCAACGTATCCGGCGGACAAAAGCAGCGGCTGTGCATCGCTCGGGCGCTGCTGAAAAAGCCCAAGGTGATCATCCTGGACGACTCCACCAGCGCGGTGGATACCGCCACCGACGCCAAGATCCGTCAGGCGTTCCGCGAGCAGCTCAGCGGCACCACTACCCTGATTATCGCCCAGCGGGTGACCTCGGTGATGGAGGCCGACTTGATCCTGGTGCTGGACGAGGGCGGCATCGCGGACATGGGCACCCACGAAGAACTGATGCAGCGCAGCGAAATTTACCGCGAGGTGTTCACCTCGCAGCAAAAGGGGGTGGCGTAAATGCCCGGACCGCGAGGAAACCGCATGGTGGCTCCCCAGAAGGTGGAGAATCCCGGCAAGACCATTAAGCGCTTGATGAGCTATATGGGCAAATACAAGGGACTGCTGGGGCTGGTGGTGCTGTTCATCCTGATGAGCAGCGGCGCTCAAATCCTGGGAACCAGCTTCCTGCAGCGCCTGATCGACGACTATCTCACGCCCCTGCTCCAGGGCTATGACGCCCAATTGCTGGCCCAACTGGCCAAGGTGCTGGGCGTCATGCTGGGGATCTACCTGATCGGCGCGGCGGGCACCTACCTCTACAGCCGCATCATGCTCACCATCTCCACCGATACCCTGTACAATTTGCGGGTGGATATGTTCAACCGCATGGAAGACCTGCCCATCCGCTATTTCGACCGCACCACCCACGGCGAGATCATGTCCCGCTATACCAACGATACCGACGCGGTGCGCCAGCTGCTGTCCAACAGCATCGCCAGCTTCATCTCCTCCGCCATCACCGTCATCAGCGTGTTCTGCGTCATGTTGTACTATTCCTGGCACCTGACGCTGATCGTGGTGGCTATGCTGGTGGTCATGCTCAAGGTGGTCAGCGTCATCGGCGGCCGGTCCGGCGCCTACTTTGTCAAGCAGCAGCGTTCCTTGGGCAAGCTCAACGGCTATATCGAGGAGCTGATTGAGGGGCAAAAGGTGGTCAAGGTATTCTGCCACGAGGATCAGTCCAAGGCCGCTTTCGACCTGCTCAACGAGGAGATGTGCCAGGCCTCCACCAACGCCAATACCTTCGCCAACATTCTCATGCCCATCATGGGCAACCTGTCCCACGTGCTGTACGCCATCGTGGCCATCGCCGGGGGCGTGCTGTCCATCAGCGGCGTGTTGTCCTTGGGCACCGTGGTGGCTTTCCTCCAGTATACCCGCTCCTTCTCCCAGCCCATTACCCAGGTGTCCCAGCAGTTCAACTCGGTGCTGGCCGCTCTGGCCGGCGCGGAGCGCATCTTTAAGCTCATCGACGAGCCCGTGGAGGAAGACGGAGGCTACGTCACCCTGGAAAAGGACCAGCAGGGTATGCCGGTGTGGCGGCATCCCCACCACGACGGTACGGTTACCTACACCCCGGTTCAGGGCGGCGTGGTGTTCAGCAACGTGACCTTTGGCTACGATCCGGATAAGGTGGTGCTGGACGACATCTCCCTGTACGCCAAGCCCGGGCAGAAGATCGCCTTTGTGGGCTCCACTGGCGCGGGCAAGACCACCATTACCAACCTGATCAACCGCTTCTACGATGTGCCCGACGGCAAGATCCGCTACGACGGCATCAACATCTGCAAGATCAAAAAGCCCGACCTGCGCCGCTCCATGGCCATGGTGCTCCAGGACACCCACCTGTTCACCGATACCGTGCGGGAAAACATCCGCTACGGCAACCTGGAGGCCACCGACCAACAGGTGGAGGACGCGGCCAAGCGCTCCGGCGCCGACGGCTTTATCCGGCGCCTGCCCCAGGGCTACGATACCATCCTCACCGCCGACGGCTCCAACCTGTCCCAGGGGCAGCGCCAGCTGCTGGCCATCGCCCGGGCTGCGGTGGCCGACCCGCCGGTTCTGGTGTTGGATGAAGCTACCAGCTCCATCGATACCCGCACCGAGGCCTTGGTGGAAAAGGGCATGGACCAGCTGATGGAGGGCCGCACCGTGTTCGTCATCGCCCACCGCCTGTCTACCGTGCGCAACGCCAACGCCATCATGGTTCTGGAGCACGGCAAGATCATCGAGCGGGGCAGCCACGAGGACCTGCTGGCCCAGAAGGGCAAATATTACCAGCTCTATACCGGCGCTTTCGAGCTAACCTGATTTTGTTTTTGCGCCAAGCGCCCAGGATGCCCCGTTTTCCCGGGGGCCTGGGCGCTTTGGTTTGCCTGCGCCGCCACGATTTTCGATGGACCGCTTTCCCGCAGCCGCTCCGCTCAAGGGAAAGCAGCCGCCCCTGGCCTCTCCGGGACAGCGCCGCCGCCCTACGGCAGCGGCGCTGTCCCGCCCGGGGGGCTCC
>DVHZ01000105.1 GCA_018711685.1 Candidatus Excrementavichristensenella intestinipullorum
GGCGATTCCGTCCAGCCCAGGATCTCCGGCGGCGGGGCGGGAAGGGCAGCTATCCGGATCGAAATCCCCGTTTTGCTCCCTTATGATTTCGCCGGCGCTCCTTTCCCTTGCCTCCCCAAGAATGGGGGATATGCCGGCGATGCGGTAGAACGGCGCGGCGGGCCAGGCTTTGCCTGGCCCGCCGCGTCGTGGCCGAGGCGGAGGGCCTGGCCCTGGCGAAGCCAGGGCCAGGCCCTCCAGACTCGGCCACGACTGTCCCGCCGCGCAGGTCCGGCGCGCTCCCCCCTCGCATTTCGTTTTGGGAGGAAAACCGGCGGCCCCTGAACTACGTGTTCAGGGGCCGTTTGCGCCGCGCCTGGGCTTTGGGCCAGGGGCGGACTTGGCAAGCTTTTTTGGGGGCGGGTCAGGCCGCCGCGGGGGTGGGCTGGGCCTGGGGCTGGGCTGCTTCCGCCTCGAGGCCGGGCGCATCGTCCTGGGATTCCAGCTCCGGGTCCGGGGTGGGAAGCGCCTGAACCTTTTCCTCGTCCGCGCCCTCGCAGACGAAGAAGGCCGCGCCGGACTT
This sequence comes from Candidatus Excrementavichristensenella intestinipullorum, assembly GCA_018711685.1. GTDB lineage: Bacteria > Bacillota > Clostridia > Christensenellales > Aristaeellaceae > Excrementavichristensenella > Excrementavichristensenella intestinipullorum. Next base: position 563 of record DVHZ01000105.1, read on the forward strand.
GCTTTCCTGGATGAATACCTCCACGGGATAGGCCATGGCGCTGCGCTCCGGGCTGGCCGGGTCGTTCACCAGCACTCCGCCTTCCTCGGTGAGCCCTCGCAGCAAGATGTAATGGCCCCCTTGGGTGAACAGTCCCGGTCCCATGTGGGCGATGACCGGCTTGCCCTCTTCCAGCGTCTGGAGCAGTTCCTGGGCGTTCAAGTCCATCCACTGGCCGATCAAGGCGTACTGCTCGGCCAACTGGCTCATGGCGCTTCGGCTGAGCCCGCTGCCCTTATACAGGCCCTGCTGGCAGGCGTCCCGGAACACGGTATAGGGGGACTGGTAGGTATAGCCGGTTTCGTAGGCGATGAGCATGGACAGGCAGGTGGCCCCGCACCCCGAGGTGCTCACCGAGCGCTTGATGCCGTTGTACACGCACACGACCTTTTTATAATCGTGCTGGTAGAGCTGGGGAATGGGCAGTCCTCCCTCCCCCAGTACGATCTGTCCGGACCAGTCCTTGGCCTTGTTGGTGGTCTTATCCAGCTTTTGCATTCCCGACTGGTCTTCCGTGTCCTCCAAATCATCCAGTATCTCGCCGTCCAGTTCCTCGATCTGCCCCACTTGGGCCGGATCCCCGGTGGACTGGGGCCCAGGGGTAGGCGTGGGGGCAGGGGTCGGGGTAGGCGCAGGGGTGGGCGTGGGGGTAGGCGCCGGGGTATAGGTGGGCACAGGGCTGCTGCTGGGCAGCGGCTGAGGCGAGGGCACCAGGGTGGGTTCCGCCGTCGCGGTGGTTTCCGGCGCAGCGCTGCTCTTGGGCGGGTCGCCCTCTTCCGGCTCCGGGGTATCCTCCGGCGAAGCGGTGCTCTCCGGGGCGGGGGTATCCTCCGGGACGGGGGTTACCGCCGGTTCCTGGGGGGCCTCCGGCGCAGGGGTTGCGCCGCCCGGCTTTTTGGCGCTGAGCTTTGCGGTGCGCACGTAGCCGGTCTGGTCCTCATAGGTGACCTGGCACCAATTTTTTCCCTTTTCCTGGATGGAGAGGGCGGTTCCCTTGGGAATGCGGCACAGCACCTTGGAATCGGTATTCTTTGCCTGGAACAGTTTGATCTTGGCTTTGGTGTACAGGGTGGTATCCGCGCTGGCGGCGGGTATGGACAGCCAAGCGGCGGCGGCCATGAGCAGGGCCAGCGCCAAGGCGATGGGACGGGTGAAAGGGTTTTTCATCAAAGCATATCTCCTGCATTGTCGTTGAAAAAGGCATAGGCAAATAAAGCCATCCTTTGTAACTATACACCGGATGGCTGTATTTGTCAACGAAGGCCCAGAAATTGCCACAAGCTGTCAACCTAGGCTCTACATAATGGCACAAGCGTTAAGACGGTTCAAGCGTTCTTTTCATACAGGATGCGCAGGCCCTTTAAGGTGAGCACGCCGTCCAGCACGTCGATATCGGTCTCCCCGGACACCAGCAGCGCCATGCCGCCGGTGGCGATCACCTTGGCTTGCGGCGCACCCAATTCCTGCTTCATCTTGCGGATCAGATAGGTGACCAGACCCACATGGCCATATACGATGCCCGACTGCAAATTGGTAATGGTGTTTCTGCCGATCACCGAATCGGGGCGCTGCAGCTCAAACCTGGGCAGCTTGGCCGCCTTCTCCACCAGGGCCTCGGCGGACAGCTTAATGCCCGGGCTGATGGCGCCGCCCAGAAATTCGCCCTTGTGGGACACCACGCCAAAGGAGGTGGCGGTGCCGAAATCGATGAAGATGCAGGGCCCGCCGTACAGCTCGTAGGCGGCCACCGCGTTGGCGATGCGGTCCGAACCCAACTCCCTAGGGTTATCGTACTTGATATTAATCCCGGTTTTGATACCCGGCCCCACCATCATGGGGGCCAGGTTCAGGTAGTTGCGGCACATGTGCTCGATGGTGAAGTTGATGGAAGGCACCACCGAGGAAATGGACACGCCGGACACGTCGGACAGCCTGCGCCCGTTGTACTCGAACAGGTTGGCCAGCAAAATGCCGTACTCATCCGAGGACATGGACCGGTTGGTGGCGATGCGCCAGTAGTTGAGCATCTCCTCCCCTTGGAAAAGGGCGGTCTTGATGTTGGTATTGCCGATATCCAGCGTCAGGATCATGGTCTCTCCCCTAACTCGCTATGCGCGTATTTTCCACAGGGCGGACAGGATGGGCGCCGACAGCACGCCGGCCACCACCGCCTCGGCGCCACCGGCGATCAGCCCGGTGCCGCCGATGGCCGCCAGCACCGCCTGGCTATCCAGGCCGGTGATTCCATAAAACAAGAGCATCAATCCCAAATATCCCACCGTGTTCACCACGGAGCCCGTCACCGCCGCCACGGCGGCCGCCTTAGCGCTGCGCCCGCCCCGGCTCATGGCCTGGTATACGCCCCATACGGCCAGCGGGACCAGCAACCTGGGGACAAAGCACATCAGCGCCGCCAACAGGGGGCTGCGGGCCACCAAGGCCCCCGCCAGGGCGCTGGCGGGCACCCCGGACAATCCCAGGGCGCTGAGCAGGCTGACCAGGCCGAAGCACAGCCCCAGGCACAGCCCGGTCTTCAGTCCCAGCAGCACACATCCCACGGCCACGGGCACGCACAGCAGGGTGACGTTGATAAAGCCCAGGGGAATGAGGCCAAAGGGGGTGAGCCCCAGGAACAGGACCAGGGCGATAAACAGAGCGGTAAAAGTGAGGCGAAAGGTTTTGGATAAAGCGGTTCCAGACATGATTCATTCCTCCGTTCGAGTTCTTGTTGGGATACCCGACGATTGGGACAACCGGGGTTACGTCCTTGTCCGGTTCGGTTCCAAGGATACCGACCGGCACGGGGTAAGTATACCAGGCCCAGGCCCCAGGCGACAGCGCGGGGCTGTTAAATCCCGCTCTGCGGCGCGGCGCTGTGAAAACTTTCAAAACCAGCGGAGTTCCATCGTAGACCCCGGTGCTCTCCCCCATGCAGCCCTCCTCCCACGCGGCGTACCGGACGGCAAAGGCCAGGCGCGGCAGCGCCTGGCCTTACACAGGGAAACATAGGAGACCAGCTCGAAAAATCCTGACGGACCGCAGCATTATGCCCGGCCAAAGGGCTGGGGACAGGACAGTTTATCGCCGTTCCACCGGCACAAAAAACCCGTGGCGCAGGGCGTCTGATAATCAAAGTAGTCCCCGCCCAGCAGGGCGCTCATCAGGGCCATCACCGTGCCGCCGTGGGCCACGATGGCCGCGCCCCCCCTCAGGTCCAGGCCCTCGAAGGCGGCCAGGGTACGCCGGACAAAGTCTTCCCGGCTCTCCCCTCCGGGAAAGGGCAGCGTGCCGCCGCTTTCCACCCAGCGCTGGTAATCCGGATCATCCGCCAGTTCCCGAAAGCTCTTGTTTTCAAACCGGCCAAACTCGCACTCCCGCAGGCCCTCTACCGGGAGGGCGGGCTGCCCCGGGTATAAAAGCGCGGCGCTCTGGCGGCAGCGCAGCAGGGGGCTTACATACACCCGGCCCACCTTGGGCGGGTTCAGGGCCAACACCGCCGCCCGGCCCTGGGGCGACAGGGGTTCGTCGGTGCGGCCCAAATACCGGCCCAGGGCGTTACCCGGCGTCTGGCCATGGCGCAGCAACAGCAGAGGAACCGTTCCATAGAGCGCCTCGCCTGGAGGCGTTCCCAGGACGGTCACAACGCCGCCTCCAGCCCTTGTCCCAGCACCGCGCCCAGGGCGGCGCACAGCTCGAAGCTTTCCAGGAAGAAGCCGGCCAGGTCCCCGGTGATGCCGCCGAAGGAGGCCAGGGCCATGCGCCGGAACAGGGCCCAGCACACCCCGCCCAACGCCAGGGCGGCCCAGCCCGCCGGGCCCAGCAGGACCATGGCCCCGGCGCACAGCCCGGCGGTGATCCCCAGGGCGGCCCTGACCCCTCGGGGCGCCGCACTGCGGATAAACCCGTCGGCCATGCCCCCGGGGCGTGCGCTGGGCATGGTGAGCAGGTTCAGGGCGCTCAGCGCCCGGGAAAGCACACAGCCCAGGGCCAAGGTCCAGGCCTCGGGGCCCGGAGCCGCCTGGCTCAGGATGCCGGCATGGGCCAGCAAATACCCGGCGCAGCCCATCACCGCGAAGGCGCCGGTATGGCTGTCCTTGAGGATGGCCAGCCGCTTCTCCCGGCTCTGCCAGGCGGCCCGGGCGTCCAGGGTATCCATAAATCCGTCCATATGGATGCCGCCGGTGATCAGCAGGGGGATGAGGCAGCCCAGGGCCCCCTGGAAGCCGCCGCCCAGGCCCAGCTTGCGGCACAGCTCCAGCCACAGGACCAGGGCGGCCCCCACGACGGCCCCCACCAGGGGGAAAAAGCACAGGCTGAAGCGCCGGTTCCGGGCGTTAAACTCCACCTGGGGGCAGGGAATCTTGGAGTAGGTGGACAGCGCCGCCCACAGGGAGGCCGCCAGCGCCTTCACGGCTGCTGCGGCTGATAGGCCGCCACCTGGATGCCCTCAAAGCTGCTGCCCTGATGGTATACCGCCAGGGCCATGTCGATGAGGGGCATCAACGCCACCGCGCCGGTGCCCTCCCCCAGGGCCATGCCGGCGTGGATGATGGGGGTGAGGCCCAGGGCCTGGAGCATCATGGCCCCGGCGGGCTCCCGGCTCACGTGGCTGGCCAGCATGGCCTGGCGGCAGGCGGGGCACAGCCGCTGGGCCACCAGGGCGGCGGCGCTGGAGATGAACCCGTCCACCACCACGGGCACCCCCATGGCCGCGCCGCCCAGGAATACCCCTGCCATGGCGGCGATGTCGAACCCGCCCAGCTTGGCCAGCGCGTCCAGAGGGTCCCCGGGGTCGGGTTGATTCACCTGGATGGCCCGCCGGATGGCCGCTATCTTGCGCTGAAGCCCCGCCCCCGACAGCCCGGCGCCCCGGCCGGTCATCTTCTCCACCGGCTGGTCCAGCAGCAGGGCGGCCAACGCGCTGGCGGTGGTGGTGTTGCCGATGCCCATCTCCCCGGTGGCGATGAGCTTGTCCCCCGCCTGGACGCGCTGGCGCGCCAGGTCGATGCCCACCTGGACCATGGCCCGGGCCTCCTGCCGGGACATGGCCGGACCCTGGGCGATGTTGCCGGTGCCCCGGCGCAGCTTGCGGTTCAGCACCGCCGGATGATCCACCTCGGTGAGCATCCCCACGTCCACCGGAATCACCTGGGCCCCCGCCACCCGGGCCATCTGGTTGATGTTGCCGGTGCCCCGGGCGATGCTCAGGGCCACCGCCGCGGTAACCGAGGCGTCGGTCTGGGTGACCCCCTCGGCCACCACCCCGTTGTCCGCACACAGCACCAGCACACACTTGCCCTGGGCCTGCACCTGGGCGGTGCCCAGCAGCCCGGCCATGCGGGCCACCACATCCTCCAACTGCCCCAGACTATTGAGGGGCTTGGCTACCTGGTCCCAATGGGCGCGGCATTGGGCCATGGCCGCCTGATCCAAGGGCTTGACGGCGTAGGCGGCGGGGTCAAATAGGGCTTGCATGGCCTACCTCCTAATCAATAATACTGTTTAGGGTCATGATACTACAATGCCCGGAAAAAGGCAAGGCGGTCCGGCGGCGCAGGGCAAAAGGGAGCGGCGGAAATTTTTTTCGGGACAAAACCGGGGCTAGGCCGGAAGTCCCGCTCCCGCGCTCTTGAAATCGGCGGGATTTACGGCTATAATAGAAATGGACATGATTCACCGCAATTTGGAAAAGGAGGAAGCATTTTTATGAGAAAGCTACTGGGCCTGCTGCTGTGCCTGGCGCTGCTGCTGGGCTGCGTCTCCGCCGCCGGCGAGACCGTTCCCGCCCTTACCCAGGACATCGTGGTGCTGTTCACCAGCGACGTCCACTGCGGCATCGAATCCGGTTTCGGGTACGCCGGGCTGGCCGCCGTGCGGGATCAACTGGCCAAGACCAACCACGTGATCCTGGTGGACAACGGCGACGCCATCCAAGGCGAGCCCGTGGGCACCATGACCACCGGCGAAGCCCTCATCGACCTGATGAACGCGGTGGGCTATGAAGTGGCCATCCCCGGCAACCACGAGTTCGACTACGGCATGGACCGCTTTATGGAGCTCACCGAAAAGGCCAACTTCCCCTATATAAGCGCCAACTTCAACAAAAACGGCGAGCCGGTCTTCGATCCCTACGTAATTAAGGAGTTTGAAGGGGTTAAGGTGGCCTTCGTGGGCGCTACCACCCCCAAGACCATTACCTCCTCTACCCCCAAGTACTTCCAGGACGACCAGGGCAATTTTATCTATGACTTCTGCCAGGGCGATACTGGAGACGCCCTGTATGACGCCATTCAGGGGGCGGTGGACGCCGCCCGGGCCGAGGGTGCCGACTACGTGGTGCTCATGGGCCATTTGGGCATCGAGGAATCCTGCTCTCCCTGGATGTCCACCGAGGTGATCGCCAATACCAACGGCATCGACGCCCTGCTGGACGGCCATAGCCACAGCGAGCTGAGCCAGGAAAAGGTGCTCAATAAGGACGGCGAAGAAGTGCTGCTCAGCGCTTGCGGCACCAAGCTGGCCAACGTGGGCTACCTGCGCATCGCCGTGGACGGCACCCTGTCCACCGGCCTGTACTCCTGGAAAAACGACGTCTCCGTGCCCGCCCTGCTGGGTATTGAGAACGACGTGTCCCAGGCCGTGGCCGCCGCCACCGAAACCCTGAGCGAGAAGCTGTCCGAAGTGGTGGCCACCAGCGCCGTAGACCTGGTGGTGTACGATCCGGTGGCCAAGATGGAGGACGGCAGCGCGGTGCGCCTCATCCGCAACGCGGAAACCAACCTGGGCGACCTGTGCGCCGACGCCTACCGGGATCAGTCCGGCGCGGATATCGCCTTCGTCAACGGCGGCGGCATCCGGGTGGATATCAAGGCGGGGGACATCACCCTGAACGACATCCTGCTGGTGCATCCCTTCGGCAACGCCATGTGCGTGGTGGAGGCCACCGGCCAGCAGATCCTGGACGCCCTGGAGTGGGGCGCACAGGTAACCCCCAGCGAGTCCGGCGGGTTCCTCCAGGTGTCCGGCCTCACCTATGAGATCCATACCTACATCCCCTCCAGCTGCACCCAGGATGAGAACGGCCTGTTCACCGGCGTGACCGGCGAATACCGGGTGAAGAACGTGAAGGTGGGCGGCGAGGACCTGGTGCTGGATAAGACCTACACCCTGGCCAGCCACAACTACATGCTCAAAAATGCCGGCGACGGCTTCACCATGTTCCAGAACGACCCCATCCTCCAGGATGAGGTGATGATCGACAATCAGGTGCTGATTAACTACATCACCGGCACCCTGGGCGGCGTCGTGGGCGAGCAGTACGCCAATCCCTACGGCGACGGCCGCATCGTGGCGGTCACCGAGGCGCCCGCAGCCTAACCGGTACCCTGCCATAAGGCAAACGCCCGCCTCCCGTCTAACGCCGGGGCGGGCGTTTTTCCGGCTGAAAAACCTGCGGTTTTTCAGCCGGAAAAACGGGGGCCTTGGGGGGGCCGGGGGC
>DVHZ01000106.1 GCA_018711685.1 Candidatus Excrementavichristensenella intestinipullorum
AGATAGACCTATACGGGGCCACGCCCCACATCTTCCGCCACACCTACGCCACCCTACTCAGCGCCTCCGGCGCAGCGCCCAAGACGATCCAGGCCATCCTGGGCCACGCTGACATCTCCACCACCATGAACCGGTACGTGCATCAAGATGCAGGGCTTATTCATCAGGCGGCTGAGAGTGTGGGCCAGGCCATAGCCCAGGCGCGGTAAATCGGGCGCGGTGCGCCAGGCCCAACCTGCCGCGGCCAATTCGGGAGCGCGAAACGTTTTTGTGCACCGTTTTGTGCACCATTTTGGCCGCGTGTATAATAGGAAGAAAAAATTCGCCTTGTGCACCGTTTTGTGCACTGCGTCAGGGAAGGTCAAATTCGAAAGAAACCGTTAAGCCATTTTCTCCATTTCCATGGGGCATTTGGACAAAAAACAAATGCATCTCCCATAAGAGATGCACTGTTTTTCCTGGTGACCCATCGGAGATTCGAACTCCGGACACCCTGATTAAAAGTCAGGTGCTCTGCCAACTGAGCTAATGGGTCTAAACTGGCTGGGGCGGCAGGATTTGAACCTGCGCGTACAAGAGTCAAAGTCTTGTGCCTTAACCGCTTGGCGACGCCCCATTGGGATCGCGTCGCGGCCGTTCAGACCGCACCGCTGTCCGGCAGACGCTGCCCCCTTGCCGGGCACAGGGGAAAATGGGGTGGATAGTGGGGCTCGAACCCACGACCTCCAGGGCCACAACCTGGCACTCTAACCAACTGAGCTATATCCACCATGGCGCGCCCGAAGGGACTCGAACCCCCGACAAGCGGCTTAGAAGGCCGCTGCTCTATCCAACTGAGCTACAGGCGCAAAGCCCGAATGGGGAGCACACTGCCCACGGGACCGTCAGCGCAGCATCGCTGACAATTTAGAATTATAGCACAGCGCCATGGGCTTGTCTAGGGTTTTACAAAATTTTCATCACCGGAACCGGGCCCATCTCCCGGAACTCCAGCACCGCCCAGCGCCCGTTCATCAGCGCCCCCGGATTGATCAGCATCATGGGCCCGTTCCGGTCCACCCGGGGCTGGTGGGTGTGGCCGTACAGCACGATATCCGCCCCCGCCTCCTGCCCCCTCAGGTACAGCCGTGTCAGGCTTTCCTTGACGCCGTACCGGTGCCCGTGGCACAGCAGCAGCTTGTGCCCGGCCACGTTGAGCACCATCTCCTCCGGCGCGTTCTCCCACCCGTCGCAGTTGCCCCGCACGCCGTACAGGGGCAGCCCCAGCATCTGGCTCATGCGCTGGCCGTCGGGGACCAGGTCCCCCAGGTGGCACAGCCCTTCGCAGCCCTCCATCCCCCCGGCGGCCGCTTTCAGGGTGTCCCCCCGGCCGTGGCTGTCGCTGACCAAGGCCAGGCGGATCACGGCTGTTCCTCCTCCTCCAGCTTGTCTATCAGCAGGCGGATGGCCCGGGCGCGGTGGGAGACCCGGTTCTTGCTGTCCAGGCTGGCCTGGGCGAAGGTCATGCCCAGGTCGTCGGAGTAGAACAGCGGGTCATAGCCGAATCCGCCCTCCCCCACGTACTGGGTGAGGATGCGCCCCTCGCAGGTTCCCCGGGTCACCAGGGGCTTGCGCCCCGGGCGGGCCAGGGCCATGGCGCACACGTAGCGGCCGGCGCGGTCCTCCCGCCCCGCCAGCTCCTTCAGCAGCAGCTGGTTGTTGGCCTCGTCGTCCCCGTGGACCCCGGCGTACCGGGCGGAATGGACTCCCGGCCTTCCGTTCAGGGCGTCCACCTCCAGCCCCGAATCGTCCGCCACCGCGGCACAGCCGGTGAGGCGCAGGATGGCGTTGGCCTTGATGAGGGCGTTCTCCTCGAAGGTCTGCCCGTCCTCCTCCACGTCCATCTCCACGCCCATTTCCCCCATGCTCACCACGTCGAACCGGTCGCCCAGCAGCATGCGCATCTCCTTGAGTTTGCCGAAATTGGCGCTGGCCAGCACCAGCCTGGGCTTTTTGCCGATCACCTGGGCGCTCTCCCCCAGGGCATCCCGCTGGGCCTGCATCAACTGGCGTATGCCCAGCTCGCCCAAGTCCAGCAGGGCGTCCAGCTCCCTGCGGGCGAAGGGCCGCCCCTCGCCGGTCCCCTGCACTTCTACAAATTGCGTTCCCGAAATGTCCTGGGTCATCACCAGGTTCATGTCCACCTGGGCCCGGCTGTCCTCCTGGTAGCACAGGTCCAGCAGCGGCTCTCCCTCCACGATGCCCACGCTCACCGCCGCCAGCTGGCGAGTGATGGGGGAATCCTTCAGCGCGCCCTGGGCCATCAGCCGCTCCACCGCCAGGCAGAGGGCCACGAAAGCGCCGGTGATGGCGGCGGTGCGGGTGCCCCCGTCCGCCTGGAGCACGTCGCAGTCCAGGGTGATGGTGTTCTCCCCCAATCGGGTCAGGTCGCAGCAGGCCCGCAGAGAACGGCCGATGAGCCGGGAGATCTCCACCCCCCGGCCGTCCTTCTTCACCCCATCCCTGGCCTTGCGGGTGGGCGTCGCGCCGGGCAGCATGGCGTACTCGGCGGTGAGCCAGCCCTGGCCCCGCCCCTTCAGGAAGGCGGGCACGCCCGGCTGAAAGGAGGCGGTGCACAGCACCCTGGTCTCCCCCCAGTTGATGAGGGCGGAGCCCGCCGCCATGCGGGTAAATCCGGGCAGTATTTCCACCGGGCGCAGCTGGGCGCCGGTCCTTTTGTCCATTCTCATGAGGGGTTTTCATCCTTTCTTTTGTCCGGGCCGGGGGCGGGCGGGCCTGGCGTCCGCCCCCGGCCCCTGATTAATCTACGTCCAGGATGGACGCGGTCTGGGTGCTGATGTACTGCTGGGTCAGGCTGGCGGCGTCGTTCACAAAGGTGGGCACCGCCAAGGTGGCCTGGCCCGGGTCGTAGGGCTGGCCCTCCACCTGGATGGCCACGCTGTCTACCCCCTCAAACTGGGTGCAGGTGAGGACCAGCGCCCGCAGGGCTACCCGCCCGCCGTCGGACTGCTGGGCGATGTTGATAAAGTCCTTGGTGAAGTTCAAGGTGGCCACCCCGTCCTTCACGCTCACCCCGATGAGGCCGCAGCCCGGGGGCAGCACGCCTTCCAAGGGGCTTTGGGTGCTGGGCCCCTTGGTCAATTCCAGCACCGCCGTGTTCAGGTCGCTGGGTCCATATACCATCCGGGTCACCGGCACGATGAGGTTGCCGCCCTCGCCGGGAAAATACAGGGATATGGCGCCCATGGCCGCCACGTCCGCGGCAGCGTTCAGGCTCTCCAGGTTTAACTGGCCCCGCTCGAAGGTGCCGGATATCTCCGTGCCAAAGGTGAGCCGGTCCCGCTTCTTGCCGCCCACCAGGAACTCCACCCGCTCCACCGTGGGAAACTCGGTCAGGGTCTGCACCACGGCGCTGACCATATTGGCCTCGGCCTGGGCGTCCGCCATTTGGAGCACCTGCTCCCCCAGGTCGATGCGGGCGGTGCCGTCCACCACGTCCAGGTCGATATCCGTGCCCTCGGGCAGCACGGTGCGCAGCCCCAGCCGGGCCGCTTCCATGTCGTTATAGGCCGAGGACACCATCAGAGACAAGGTGGCCTTGGCCACACCCTCCTCCGCCGGAATGGTGCGGGTCACCGGTACCAGGTAGCCGTAATTATCCTGATAATAGGCCACGGTACGAAGGGTGGCCTGCTCGCCCAGGGGCTGCGGGGTGGCGGCCGGCTCGTCGGACGGCCAGGGCTGCGCCGTACCGGCGTCCGCCTGGGATTCCGGCGCGGCGGGCTGCACGCTGGCCGGACTGTCGGGCGCGCCCAACAGCCCCCACGCGGCCACGATGACCAGCGTCAGCGCCAGCAGCACCGCGCTGAGCCAGTACAGCTTGCGTTGACTGGTGCTCAATTTCATGTCAAACCCTCCTGCCTTATCAATCTCGCGTTTCAATCTATTCGATGGGCAGGACAGGTATGACGCCGGGCCGGAGCCGGGCACATCGATACTATAGCAAATGCCTCTGCCGGGGAAAAGCCCGACAGGGTAAATTTTCCCGACGCGGCGCCAGCCCTGGCCGCCTTTTGCGCATAAACCCCGCAAGCCGCGGCTGCCCTGGGCGCGGGGGGTCCGGGGGGCGGAGC
>DVHZ01000107.1 GCA_018711685.1 Candidatus Excrementavichristensenella intestinipullorum
AATTTCAAAAGCATATTTTTGTTTGCCCTTTGCCAACAGTTTTTTATAAATTGGGTAGTTAATTGCGATACCGAGCAAGCCAATAATACCAATGATGACACCCAGAACAAACATTGCTGTACCGCCATTACCAATGACATTCATGGACAGGCACATGCCAACTCCGGTGATGAGTGCGGAAAGGATGCCAAAAGTATAGGCGAAAATAGTCGCTGGCAGCTTGGCCTTGGCGTCTAATTTGCGGAGGGCGACCACTTTGGAATCGTCTTTTGGTGCGTACTCGTTAGCGAGCTGTTCTGCGAAAATTTTGTCTGTATTCATAATTCTTATCTCCTTTGTTATTTTGATGATTTTATTATATTGGAGTCCAGAAGATAGCGGAACAACATGATAAAGCGTTTGTGTTGATTTGTAAAAATAGCAGCGAGCATGCCTCCTACTATCCTCTGTGTGGCGGAAGCATCTACGGTATCTTATCGTACGGCGCGGGCTCAGACGGCGACTATTGATCATCTACCTTTTAACGATGAACACGCCACCCTATTAACGATAGTGAACAGGTGCAGGAATAACTATTCCCCACTAAAGAGATGGGATATGATAGATAAGAACTATAATTTGTTTGCCTTTCAGCGTATCCATAAAATCGCCGCCAAAAGGGCATAAGAAAAGCATCGCCGAAGCGATGCTCTTAAAGCCATATTGTTAAATGTGTCACTTGTTCCGCTTTCCCGTATTCTCTGTCCCCCGGACTTCTTCATGGTAGAAATAATCTACAATGACCGGATGTCCCTGCGGCACTCTGCCATAGGGCATTTCATTGTCAACAAAGGGGCAGTCATATTTCCTGGCCATCTCCTCGGCTTTTTCTTCCAACGCCTTGAAATAGCTGCGGTTGTGTTTGTTATAGATTTCATCATAAAGCGACACAAGGTCAGGACGTTTTTCCGCGATATAATCCATAATCGTCTTCTTAAAACCGCCTCGCAGGTTCAGGTTTTCCAGCCAGAACAGGTCGCACTGGTTCTTCACCCGCTCAAAAATCGCCTCAAAATCCGTGATGCCCGGAAAAACCGGCGCAACAAAACAGACGGTACGGATGCCTGCATCGTAAACCTGTTTCATGGCTGCCAGCCGCCGTTCGATGCTCACAGCATTGTCCATATCCTCTTTGAAATCCTCATCGAGCGTATTGATCGACCACGATACCGTGACCTGACCCAGCTCCTTCAGCAGATCAATGTCACGCACCACAAGGTCGGATTTGGTGCAGATCAAAATATCTGCGCCGCTGCCTCGAAGCTGCTCCAACAGTTTTCTGGTATTGCCGAACTGTTCCTCCTGTGGATTATAGCCGTCCGTCACGGAGCCGATTACGATGCGCTGTCCGGCAAATTTCTTTGGATTTTTAATCTCCGGCCAGTGCTTTACATCAAGAAACGTACCCCATTCCTCCGTGTGCCCGGTAAAGCGCTTCATAAAAGACGCATAGCAATATTTACAGGCATGGGTACACCCTACATATGGATTGACCGAATAACCGCCCGCCGGCAGGCTGGATTTGGTCATGATATTTTTTGTTTCTACTTCTCTAATGAGAATATCTTGTTTTTTCTTCATTTTTTTTCACCGCAAATCAATGGGTATAGTCTAACAGCTTTATCTGTTCTCCTAAATCCTTTTCCACGATCTCTTTCATTCTCTTTGCAAAAGGACAGGGATATCCGATAGGCGTACCTTTTTGAATACAGGATGCGAATGCTATCGTGTCGGCTCCTCGTTCTACCAGCTTTCTTGCCCGCAACACAGCTTTCTTGCCCGGGCATCCCCCGCAGTTGCAAAAACCAATCAGCTCAATTTCTTCATTGATACCTTCAAAAGCGCCCTTATGTTCTTTAAGCATCTTAAAATCGGTTGTCCCGGGACAATAATCCTCGGTCTGCATACATCTTATAATTCCAACCTTCATAATATAGTTACCTCCAATTTTGATAAACTACTTCTTGCTATTTTTCTTATTCCATTTTCTTTGTTTTTCCAGCACTTCAACAAATTGCTTCGGAAATTCCTGAATCATGTTTTCTTCACTTATAATGGGAACAAGGTCTTCTTTCATAAAGGCAGGGATACCGAGCACATGAGCCTGTTCCACAAGGGAATACGCCCATTCTGGGGCTGTCCGTATTTTTTTGCTTTGCGCCCCGGTCATCGTTCCCACCACGATCCAGTCGATACCGGCGAGATCCACTTTACCAGGATCGTCAAACAACGGCTCAAAGGTAACGTGATAGTGCTTTGCCCGTATATTTGCTTTCAGCGTGTCGATGCGCCACAGCTCTGATTTCTTTGTGACAGTGACGCCAAACCATGCGTTTTCCAAGTCTGTCTCAAAATTCAGTAGGTCGGGGCGCTTTGACAAAAACAGGAATTGATGCTGCGGGTTTTCCTGAATCTTTGCGAATACCTTATCCCGCCACTCCGGTTGCCAGCCCGCCAAATCGCTCATACCGGTCAGCAGGAAATTCTGCGGGCGCTTCTTTTCCATCAGTCGCAGCTTCTTCGGAAAAAACTCCGGCTTGCTGAAGTCATCGATTATATAGTAACGCTTTACATTATTTCGGGCATAACAGTAGGAACAGCCTACGGTACAGCCGATGACCAGATTCATGTTTTGAATATTGTCCTTAATGCAAACGCTCATCAGAGAACATCCTCCACATTTTTCAGGATGCGGTGGAGATAGTTCTCCAGCTGCTCGATTTCTTCCTCAGAAAATCCCTTATAGTAAATATTGCTGATTTCTTCTGTTACTTCATTATATTCTTGTTCCAGACCTTTGGCTTCTTCTGTAAGGAAAATGAGAATCTTTCTACGGTCTTTGTCGCCGCGATCCCGATAAATCAGATTTGCCGCCTCCATACGGTCAAGCATACTGGTCAGCGTAGTCGTGGCAAGACCGGTCTCTTTTGACAGCTCACTAATGGGAACGCCATCCTTCTGCCAGAGAATATATAGAATCCTTCCCTGGGAGCCATTAAAAGCATCGATATTTTTTTCGCTCAATATGCGTTCAAAAACACGTCCTCCGACCTGTTTGATTCGGGTTATCAAAAATCCGCCTTGTGTTTTCATATTGTCACCTCAAACTGCAAGGCGGCTATCCACAGACAGCCGCCTTGTCCTTTCTCATTTCTGCTGCGCAGCCGCAAATTCAGCGTAACCTTTCCAGCCAAATACAGCATCCACATCTTCATCGCCGTAAACGCCCTTGACATCACAGAGGTGGACAACATGATCGTCCGCATCCATCGTCTGGGCAACGGTCGCATGAATGAGAAGTTTGCAGGGAACAGGAGCCTTGATATTTGTGCCCTCCACTTCCTGCATCGTCAAACCAACCTGAGCGGCCTTATCCGTATCACGTCCGGAGCAGGTGCCACAGCCAATCAAAGCGCCGGTTAATTCAACTCCGGGAATAGCGAGAACAGCTTCTTTCTTCTCAGCCAGCAGTTCCAGACTGTAAGCCCCTTTGTTCAGGGAAAACATGATCTTTCCGGGATTGGTGGACGCAAAAGCCCAAAAAGCCAGAGTCGCAAGATTGGTGCTGCCATCCGGCTTCTCTGTACAGATCAGCGTCATGGAATTGGGGGAAGTATAAGCGGGCGCATTGCCGATATTGATTTTGTTCATGGTGGAATCCTCCTTAGTTAATCTCATTTAAGATTATACTATATAGGATTATCCTTTGTCAACTCTTTTTGTGGATTTCCACTTTCTTCTCTCTAAGGTGATCTTTCATCCTGCATTTCCTCCATCTCAAACAATACCCGTGCCGTTTTTCCCTCCGCAAGCGTCACCCTGTGCTTGGAATCCCAGGCGGCGCTGTACTGGTAGAAGCCCTCTTTTTTCTCCGGGCTGCCGTTTCTGGTGCATTCCCGTGTGGATGCCAGGAGAGCAAGGTCATCTTCCGCATTCATGGCATTGGGGAAACCTAAGTGGTGCACTCATTGCAGATTTTAATGTAATTTAGATGGAGAGTTATCTCGCTTATTGCGTCGAGATGTACATATCGCAATAAAAGGTCCCTCTAAATGCGGAAAATCTTGGCTTCGCCAGAAATGCTTAACAGATGCAATTATTGTTCAGTGTCGTATCGGAATGACGGTAGAGGACATTTATCGCCAAGCATTGTCCTCCATTGGCGTTCAATTTGATGTGCAGCGTTCATCGGAAACCAATGTTTCAGCGGAAATTTCTGGTGGTGGGGAATTAAAAATTCCTATTGTAGCAAAGGCAAAAGCCGATGTTTCTGGTTCTATTGAGCATAATCTAGGTTCTGGCGTATCGCTGGATTTCACTACAAGTATTCAGAATTTGGAGTTTGTTGCAAACTCCATAATCCGTTCTGGAAAGAGATTGGTCGTTGAGGACTTTCATTACCTCGACCTTAGAACGCGAGAAAAATTAGCGTTTGATTTGAAAACTTTTTGGGACTATAATTGCAAATTGATCATTATTGGCGTTTGGACTCAAACAAATCTCCTCACGTCCATGAATCCTGATTTAACGGGGAGAATAGAAGAAATCTCTGTATCTTGGAAGGCCGAGGAACTTGGAGAGGTTATTCGTTTGGGAAGTCAAGCGCTCAATATTGAGATTGATTATAATATTCAGAAAGATATAATCGCGGATTCTTTTGGAAATGTCGGAATTTTACAGTCACTTTTATTGAAATTGGTTGAGGATGAGGCTGATATTGAAGAAACACAAGTCGCCAAATTTTATATTACAAATCCAGACTTTTATATAAATGCAGCTAAAGCATACGCAACTCAGCTAGACGGACGTTATCAACAATTTGCACAAACACTTTCCTCAGGTATTAGGCAGCGAAAAAAGTCGACAGGCATATATGCATTAGCCATGGAAGCTATTGTGAAAGCTAAGGATGAACAATTAATGTACGGCTTTTCACGTGATGAAATGTTTATGATAGCAAATAGAAAAGAGCCCCGCGTAAAAAAGGGAAATTTGAAAACCGTGCTGGGCAAATTAGTTGAACTACAAAAACCTGAAGCAGGAAGAAGCCTTGTAATATCGTATGATGAATCTATAGATTCTATTTTTGCGGTTGATTTGCAATTCCTGTTTTACCGTAAGCACCATACTATGCAATGGCCTTGGGAAGAAATGGCGGAAGAGGCTCGGCAACAGTCTTTGTTTGACGAAGATAGTGAACCTTGAGTATGTATCCATCCGCGATTTTTATAATTACTAGAAATTAAAATGGAGTCGTGATATAATATCTTTAAGCCACCCAACCGTCCGTCTCAAGTAAAACCCCTGGCAGGCTGGCCTGGATAGATTTTTGATTTCAAACGTCCGAATCGGTCTTAGGATGCGGAGTTGCAATAAGCAAAAAGCAGCGGGAAGGGCCCAAACCTCTCCAAGGGCGAACTGGATGCTTTTCACTTGATGGCGTTCGCCAAATCCCCCAAAATCGGGCAGCTCGCGCCTTTACGCCCTCATCTTCTTGTGCCGGATAAGAAATGCGCGGAAGGGAATGGACACACAGCGCAGTTATCTGGTACAATAAAGTCGCGATACGCCATTCAGGCAGAGGCCGGAGCCCTTGTCCCCGAAGGCCGCGATGGTACGCGCTTCCCGCACAAGATGAATGATGAAGCATTCCGGCTGATCGGGCAAAAATCTTTTGCAGCCGTTCAAGTATGGGAAGCCTTTATGGGTAGAGCAATATACCGATGACCGGATAGGAGCGTGGCTGGAATGACAGCGGCAAGCGTCACCGTTTGGGGAATCCATACCATGAACGATTCCCTCTTCTTGAACCAAAATTTGATTGCCATCGGTTGGGAAGAGATGGGCGACCTGTCGGCCATAAGCGCCTCCCGGGACGCCTACAAGGAAAAGTACAGTTTGGTGTATCCGGATGCCAAAAAGGGGTCGATTGCCACAAGTGCCGGAATGCTATACCGGTTTGTTCACGAAGTGCGGAAAGGCGATTATATCGTGTTCCCCTCCAAGTTCGACCGCAAAATCAATATCGGGATGGTTGAGAGCGCCTATTTCTATGATGACGCAGCCGTACAGTATCACAATCGGCGGAAAGTAAAGTGGCTCAAACATCTGCCCCGTACGGCCTTTTCACAAGGCGCTCTGCATGAAGTGGGATCGGCATTGACCTTTTTCCTGGTGAAGAACTATGCAGATGAGTATTTAAGGGCGCTGGATAAAAGCTTCAAAGGGACTATCATGGAGCCGGATACCGACGAAACAGTGGCGCAAACGGCGGACGAAATCATCGAGTCCACCCGCGACTTTATCCTGAAAGAGCTGAGCAAAAATCTCAAAGGGTACGATCTGGAACCCTTTGTCGCAAATCTTTTGCAGGCCATGGGCTACCGCACCATTCTGTCACCCCATGGCGGAGACAGAGGCATCGACATTACCGCCTATAAAGATGAGCTGCCGCCCCGTATCGTTGTTCAGGTCAAGAGCCAGGATGGCGACATCAAGGAGACGACCATCCAGTCCCTGAAAGGCGCTATGCGCGAGGGGGATTACGGCCTATTTGTAACCCTGTCCAACTATACAAAGAACGCGCAAAAATACCTGAACAACACCCCCATCATCCGCGGCATCAATGGCACGGAGCTTGTGGACCTGGTCTTGAAGTATTACGACCAGCTCAGCATAAAATACCGCAAAATGATTCCCCTGAAGATGGTGTACATTCCCGTCCCGCCAGAGGAGTAGCGGAGGCTGCATACAACAGGAAATGAAGGCCAAAACGGAGAAATCCCAACGCTTTGAAAAGCAGTATGGGCATTCCCGTCTTCAGCAGGGAGGCAGCGGACGCCGGCGTAGCCGCGACAAGCTCCCCCCAACCTTATGGAGATTTTCCAGAACCCCGAGCCGGACTCTCCCAATCACCGTGTACCGCCCGGTCCATAGCCAATGCCCCGGCGGCTCGGGCGTGTCTGGCCATTAACCGGCGGGCGGGCCATGGGTTTGGCGGCCCGGCTCCAAGGCTGCCGGCCCAGCGGGGGCGTACCCGCCTGGGCCCATGGGCTACCCGAGAGGCGCCGATAGGATGTGCCGGGTGGGCCAAAATTCGTACAGGTGCAGCGTGGTCACCTGGCCGCTGAAGGCAGAGAATTCTTCCAGCAAGATGGGAACGGCCCGCAATATGGCCTCTGGCGCATCTATGAGCATGGTGGTATGAGGCGTCCATCCGCTGCCGCCGCCGAAACGCTCTTTCAGCGCAAGCAGCTCTGGGTTGCAGTCCGGCGCCACAAACAGCACCTTGGAACCGGAGAAAATGCCTATATGATGAAACGTCACGTCAAATGCGCTGCATATGGACGCCGTTTCCTTCAGCCTGGCTATCAGCGCGTCTTCCCATTCTACGGGAAAAGAGCCCAGGGTCACGTGCATCGGTATGCCCCGCGTATGTTCTCCGCAAAAGCCCTTGGCGTATAGCTTATCTTGCATACCTGCAAGACGCCCTTGGGTGGCCTGGTCATACCCGGCCAGCACGTATAGCATTTTACCAGCCATTCGCTCAATCTCCTCCGATGGGGCTGGATTCGCGCTTTGCGCTGAGCCCAACTGCCGTCTGTCCGGGCATCATTATAGCGCCTTCGGGGACGTCCCGTCAAGATTTGGGCTACTGGCCAAGGGGGATATCGAAGGCGAAAGGCAAACAAGGCGCCAGGGCCATCAGCGCGGCGCCACCGGAGAACGGCAGCGGCGTCCAGCGCGCCGGTGCGGTCCACAGGACGAGGGCGGCAGCTGAGGAATAGGCAGCGGGCCGCTGCGGGCGGACTTTGCGCAGCCCGCTAAAGGCAGGCTAGGGTTAGGTCAGCGCCCCGTACTGAGCGTCCTCCACCGGCTCCAGCCACTGGCTTTGGGCGTTCTCGCCCGGCACCTCTATGGCCAGGTGGCTCATCCAACTGTCCTTCGCCGCGCCGTGCCAGTGCTTCACCCCTGCCGGAATGTTCACCACGTCGCCGGGGACCAGGAGGCGCGGGGGCTCGCCCCATGCCTGATACCATCCTCGCCCGGCCACGCAGATAAGTATCTGCCCGCCCCCCTGGCTGGCCCGGTGGATGTGCCAATGGTTCCGGCAGCCCGGCTCAAAGGTCACGTTGTATATGCCCACCTGCTGGGTGGACAGGGGCGCCAGGTAGCTTTTCCCGCTGAAGTACTGCGCGTAGCCCTCGTTGGGCCCGCCGATGGGAAAGGGCATGGACGCCGCGTGAGCGGCCATGGCCTCATCCTCTTCCTCCGCCCACACCTCCTTCGCCATATTAAAGGCGGCCCACGCCTTGGGCCAGCCCGCATAGAAGGCGGCGTGGGTGAGGATTTCCCCGATCTGGCTTCGGGTGACGCCGTTTTGTTTGGCGGTGGTTAGGTGGTAGCGAAAGGAAGAATCCGTCAGTCCCTGGGCCATCAGCGCCGTCACCGTCACCAGAGAGCGATCCCGCAGGGAAAGTTTATCGGTTCGGTTCCACACTTGGCCGAAGAGCACGTCGTCGTTGAGTTGGGCAAATTTGGGGGCGAAGCCGCCCAGGGCGTCCCGCCCGGCGGTTTGTCGGATGGCCATAGTGTTCTTCTCCTTTCATCGGTTGCCGTTCATAGGGCCCGGCAGGGGACGCGCCCCTTCTCACGCAACCAGGCCGCTTTTTGCGTGCCCTTTTCCATCGCCAAATAGGGACGCCCTCACCGGACACCCCTATTGTATAGCAGGCCTGTTTTTATGTCCAATGCCTATTCTTTATAATCAGAAATGCCTTCCAAGTATTTCCTGGCGTGGCGCAGCAGGGCATCTACTGCGGGGGAAACCGCCTGGCGGCGCTTCCAGGCCAGCAGAGAGCCGAACCGCAGGGCTGGGGACAGGGGCACAAAGCGCAGACCGGGATAGGCGCAGTCCAGCCGGATGCACAGCGCGTCGCCAAAGCCGTTTTTTACCAACATGGCCACATTATAAAGCAGATTGTATCGGATGCGGATATCCAGCTCATCCAGGCTTGCGCCCAGCCAATTGGCCAGCTCGTTTTGGACGGCTTCCCGGCCGGAGAGCATCAGAGGCCGTCCCGCCAGGTCTTCCGGCCGCACCGCTTTCAGCCTTCCCAGGGGCGAGTCCTCCCGGGTGAGGACGCCCCACTCCTCCATGACGGGCACCCGGAGAAATTCATATTTGGCGATATCCACAGGTTCGGGCATCAGTCCCATATCCAGGGTGCCGTTTTCCATGCGCTCCTTGATGTGGTCGGCATTGCCGCTGTAAAAGCGGTACCGCACCCTGGGATACGCCTGACGGAAGGAGGCCAGGATCTGGGCCAGCGCCGACATGCTGCGGGTTTCGCCGCTGCCGATAGCCACTTCTCCACACAGTTCCGCTTCTCGCCGGACAAAATCCCGCTTCGTGCGGTCCGCCAACTCCACGATCTCCTGGGCTCTGCGCCGCAGCAGCAGCCCATCCTGGGTCAGGATGATGCGGTGATTGCTCCGTTCAAACAGCTTTGTCCCCAACTCCTCCTCCAAATCCTGAATCTGGCGGGACAGGGTTGGCTGGGTCACGTGGAGAAGCTGGGCTGCGTGGGTGATGTTTTCCTCCCGAGCAGCCATCAGAAAATACCGAAGCACGCGCAGTTCCATAACCAGGTCCCCTTCCGCATTGGATGAGCCTACGGGCGTAACGGAGGATTGGGGCCGATCCGGCGGCAAATCCCCCCAATGGCCGCCCATGGCTGCGCCTGGCGTTTCGGGTTTGTCCCGCCCTGGCCCTCGGGCCAGGGGCGTCAGCGCTGCCCCTAGGCATCTTCCCCGGGATTCAGTCATCTACCACCATCACGTTTTCCCGGCCGAAGGCTTCGTATATTTGAGAGAGGTTTTCCTTGGCGGCGGGAGGGGCGGCGGGCTGGTCGCCTTGCAGCGACAGGCGCAAGGTGAGGGGGCGGCCCGCCGCTTGGGTGAGGGCTTCTTCGATCAATTGCTTTTTTCCGGTGCTCTGGAGCACCGTATAGTACATCTTCCAGCGCTTAGGGAACTCCAGCGCCGCCTGGTCGCCCTGGATGCCGGCGAAGATGGCCGCGCTCACCAGGGCGGTGACCTCGGGATGCTGGCCGGTCACCAGGGTCACGGCCTGCTCCCACACTTCCTTTCCCTCCACCGCGGCCGCTTCCACCAGGGCCGGGGCCGCCGGGGCGGCGGGCTTCTCCTTGGGCTTGTCCTTTCGGGGCCTGGCCGGGGCGGGCGGGGGGGCCTGGGGTGCGGGGACCATCCCTTGGGCCACGGCTTTTTCCAGCTTGTCCAGGCGCTCCAGCAGCGCGTCCCGGCTCTCCTCGTCCTGGGGATTGCAGGCCCGCACCGCAGCCAATTCCACCACGGTCCGGGGCTGGGAAGCCCATTTCACGTCCGCCTCGGCGGCCATGAACAGCTCCATGCGCCCCATCAGGGCGGCCTGGTCCACCTCCTGGGCCTGGGCGCGATAGCGCCCCGCGTCCTCCAGGGTGATCTCCAGCAAATCGGCCAACGCCTCTTCCTTGACCAGCTGGCTGAGCAGCAAGCCCCGGAAATGGGAGACTATGTCCTTCAAAAACACCACCGGGTCTCCCCCGTCCCGGCTCATCTGGTGGATGAGGGACAGGGCATCCCCCGCCCGCCGCTCCAGCAGGGCTTGGGCGAAGTCGAACAAAAAGGCCCGGTCCGAAGTGCCCAGCACCTGGCGCACCAGGGCGGCGGACAGGGTTCCCTCCCCATAGGCCAGGCACATGTCCAGGAGGGACAGGGCGTCGCGCATTCCGCCCTCGGCGGCCCTGGCGATCATCTGCAGGGCCTCGGCCTCGGCCTGCCGGTTCACGCCCTGGAGCACCTCTTTCAGCCTGCCTACGATGACCGGGACGCTGATGCGCTTGAAGTCGAAGCGCTGGCACCGGGACAAGATGGTGGCGGGCAATTTTTGGGGCTCGGTGGTGGCCAGAATGAACACCGCGTGGGCGGGGGGCTCCTCCAGGGTCTTGAGCAGGGCGTTGAAGGCGCCGGTGGACAGCATGTGCACCTCGTCGATGATGTACACCTTATACCGCCCCACCGTGGGGGGATAGACGATCTGGTCCCGCAGGGTGCGCACCTCGTCCACGCCGTTGTTGCTGGCGGCGTCGATCTCCATCACGTCCATGCTGTTTTCCTGGGCCAGGGCCTGGCAGGCAGGGCACTGGCCGCAGGGCTCCGCCCCTTCCAGGGGATGGGCGCAGTTGATGGCCCTGGCCAGCACCTTGGCGGTGGTGGTCTTGCCGGTGCCCCGGCTGCCGCAGAACAGGTAGGCGTGGGCGATATGTCCGGTCTGGATCTGATGGGTCAACGTGGTGATGATGGGCTCCTGGCCCACCACATCCTGAAACCGATTGGGCCGCCACGCCCGGTACAGCGCCTGATAGGCCATAGCTTACCTCCCGTCCTTTACCCTTGTCGCCCGCCTCTGGGTTTCGTCAGCTCCTGCGGTCGAAGTAGATGCTCTTGCCTCGGGCCGACAGGGGAATGCCCATGGCGATCCCCGCCTGGCCCAGCCAGCCCAGTTCCAGGGCCGCCGCCCCGGCGGAGAACATGACCCGGTTATCCACCCGCTTATCCGCCGCCATGGACACGGCGCTGCCCACCGCCAGGCCCAGGTCGTGGACCGCGTACAGGCAGGAAAAGCCCTGGGCCAGGCCCTGCCGGTTGCCGCAGCCCGCCATGGCGCACTGGGCGCAGCCCCCGGGCATGGGGCCGGTGCGGGTGCCGATGAGCAGGCAGCAGTCCGAGGTGCGCACATTGCCGGCGTCCCGGACAAAATGCGCGCCGCCCCGCCCTTCCCGGTGCATCTTCTCCATGGCCAGGGCCAGCTCTTCCAGTTCATCGCCCTGGACCAGAGCGATTTCCAGCCGGTCGTATCCCACCGCCTTGGGGGCGGTGCGGGCGGCGTTGGCCATTTCCCTGGCGGCCTGAACCACCGTTTCCCTTGCAAAATCCCGTTGATCCGTCACGCACACGGCGCTATGCCTCCCCTTACAGCAGTCCTTCCAGGCGCAGCATGTCCCGCTCCACGTCCATCTCCCCCACCCGGGTGCGGCCGAAGGTTCCGTGGCAATCGCTGCCCGCGGTGATCAGCAGCCCCTTCTCCAGGCACAGGCGGCGGAGCATGGCGGTGGTATCCGGCCCGTGCAGGGGGTAATGGCACTCCACGCCCTCCAGGCCCCGCTCCACCAGCGCCTCCACCTGTCTTTCCAGGGCGCCCAAGTCCTCCTGGCCCAGGGAATGCCCCGGATGGGCCAGCACCGCCCGGCCCCCGGCCCGGCGGATCGTCTTCAGCAGCTGCCCAAGCCCGGGGAACCCGGCCTCCTCGTAGGTGACGCCGTAGGCGGCGTACAGGCCCATACCCTGGCGCAGGGTCTGGGTGACCCCCTTGGCCAGCAGGTAATGCAGCCCCTTCCAGCCCCCCAGGCTCCGGTCGTAGGAAAATTCCTGGTATTCCTCCAGGGACAGGGCGGGGTACTCCCCCTTCATGTTCTCAATCAGCCGGTCGCTCATCTGGTCCAAGATGCGGCGGCTGCGGGCGGCCAAGGCGGTCAAGGCCGGGTCCCGGGGCCGGGCGCCGTAGCACAGGATGTGCAGCTGCTTGTCCTCCCAGGTACACTCCAGCTCCGCCGCCCGGATAAAGGCCAGCCCCGCCGCCCGGGCGTAGGGCTCCGCCTCCAGGCTGCCGGAAAAGCCCTCGTGGTCCGCAATGGCAAGAACGCCCACACCGTGGGCCACGGCCTCCTCCACCGCCTGGGCGGGGGAAAGGGAGGAGTCCGAGAACCAGGTGTGGACGTGCAGGTCGGCAAAGGGGGCCCTAGCGCTGGCCATAATAGGCGCCCGCGCCGTGCTTGCGGAAATAGTGCTTGTCCATCAGGCATTGGGGTGCACCCAAAGCATCCGGGTTCACCCCGTACATCAGCCCGGCCATCTGGGCGCACACCTCCAGCACCGCCGCGTTCTCCACCGCCTTAAAGGGGTTGGGGCCCCAGGTGAAGGGGCCGTGCTTGCGCACCAGCACCGCCGGGGTGGCCACCGGGTCGATATCCCGGCCCTTGAAGGTTTCCACGATCACGTGGCCCGTGTTGCCCTCGTAGTCCTCCTGAATCTCCTGGGCGGTCATCATCCGGGTGCAGGGCACCGCGCCGTAGAAGTAGTCGGCATGGGTGGTGCCGAAGCAGTCCAGGTCCCGCTCGGCCTGGGCGAAGGAGGTGGCGCAGGTGGAGTGGGTATGCACCACGCCCCCCAGCTTCTCAAAGGCCCGGTACAGCACCAGATGGGTGGGGGTGTCGGAAGAAGGGTTCAGGTTGCCCTCCACCACCTTGCCGTCCAGGTCCAGCACCACCATCTGCTCCGGCTTCATCACCTCGTAGGCCACGCCGCTGGGCTTGATGGCCATCAGGCCCTTCTCCCGGTCCACCGCGGACACGTTGCCCCAGGTAAAGGTGACCAAGTGGTACTTGGGCAGCAGCATGTTGGCTTCAAACACTTGTTCCTTCAATTCCTTGATGGTCATGGGTGTCCCTCCTTGCTATTGTTCGCTTCCCATGGACTGCCTGCGCTGGCGCACCATGTCCGCCGCACGCTGCAATTCCTTTTCCACGTTGATGAGCAGCTCCTCCCCGTAGGCGCTGGCCTCCAGCTTGCGCTCGTTGGCCTCCGCCCTGGCCTCGTTGACGATGGCCCGTGCCTCGTTCTGGGCGGCGATCTTGATGGCGTTCTGGTCGATCATGGCCCGGGCGCGGATCTCCGCATCCTTGATGATCTTATCCGCCCGGCTCTGGGCCTCCTCCAGCATCTGCTGGCTGCGCTGGGCCGCGTCGTCGATGGCCGCGTTGGCCCGCACGTCCGCCGATTGCAGCTTGTTGGCCGCCGTGCGCTCGGCGCTCACCAGAATATTCTCCCGGTCCCGCACCACCTGCTCGGCGTACTGGATGGCCAGGGGCAGATTGCCCCGGATATCGTTGATGATGGTCAGGCACATCTCGGTGTCCACCAGGCGCTTGCCGGTGAGGGGCACCACGCTGGCGTGCTCCACCGCGTCCTGCAAATAGCTCAGCAGGGTCATCAGATGGGTATGGTCGTCCTCCACGCCGGGGGAAAAGCCGTCGTCCTGATAGCCCTCTTGCCCGGCAGCGTTGCCGCTGTCCGCCGCCTTCGGCTCTTCGTCGAAGAAATTGTCCTGATCCCGATTCATACCTCTACCCCTTTCAAATTCTTCGCCTACCGATAGGCGGACTTTATCTCCTGGGCGATGGCCTCCGGCAGAAGCCCTTCCGCCGGACCGCCCAACCTGAGCAGCTGCCGGGCCATGGAGCTGGACACGTAGCCCAGTTCCGGCCTGCACTGCATGAATACCGTCTCCACGCCGAACAGGTCCAAAAACCCGTCGGCCACCGGCTTCTCCGCCTGGTAATCCCCCTGGTCCCGCAGGCCCCGGAGAATGGCCCTCGCGCCCAGGTCCTTCACTGCATCGGCCAGCAGCCCCCGGTAAACCTGTACCCGCAGCCCCGGCGTCCCCGCCAGGCACTTGTCCAGCAGCGCCGCCCGCCGCTCCAGGCTCAGGCCGGGCCCCTTGTCCGGATTGCCCATCACCACCACCACCAGGTCCCCGTACAGGGCGGCGGCCCGGCGGGCGATGTCCACGTGGCCCCGGGTGGGCGGGTCAAAACTGCCCGGATAGATTACCCGCATTGCCCCGCCTCCTTCCGCGCCAGGTCCACCGACGTGTCCCCATAGCGCCGGCTGTCCACCACCTGAAAGCCCGGCGGCGTCTCCACGGCGCACTTGGAAAGCCGCTCCATCACCACCAGGGCGTCCGGAGCCAGCAGCCCCGCCGCCTCCAGCGCCTCCATGGCCTGGCCGTACAGCTGGGTTTGCCGGTAGGGCGGATCCAGAAACACCAGGTCGAAACGCCGTCCCTGGAGCCGGCGCAGCGCGCCCCGCCAATCCCCCGGCAGCACCTGGGCCCGCGCCTCAAAACCGGCCAGGCTCAGGTTGCGCCGGATGGCCCGGATGGCGGCGGGCGAGCTGTCGCACAGCGCCGCCCATTGCGCGCCCCGGCTCAGCGCCTCCAGGGCCAGCGCCCCGGAACCGGCGAACAGGTCCAGCACCACCGCCTGATCCAGCCGGGGCGTCAGAATGGCGAACAGCGATTCCCGCACCCGGTCGGTGGTAGGCCGGGTATCCATGCCTGGAGGGGCAAAGAGCCTGCGCCCCTTGGCCTCTCCCGCGATGATCCGCATCAGCATACACCCGCCCTATTTTATCATATTCCGACCCAAGGCACAACCCCCGCGCCGCGATACTTTCGCGCCTCCCGGCGGGCCTGCCCGTGCCGTTTCCCGGTCCGCCCATCGTCCCGGTCCCGCGCCGTTTCCCGGCTCCGCTCCGGGGCAGGATATCTCTTTCCGCCGCCGGGCCGTTCTGTATCCAGGAGGGGGCCGCCGGAAAATAGCCGGAGAAAAGCCCCGAAAGACAGCGGCGCGGCCTTCGCCCTGGGGCTGCCCTCACACTTCCCGCTTGGGTTCCTTGGGCGTTTTGGGCTTTTGATGGACCCGCAGCCGCTTCAGCTTGCGCTTTTTGCCCTTTTCGATGTCCATCAGCTTTTTCCTGCGCAGCCTGGGCCCCAACAGGTAGCCGATGGGCGCGGGCAGCGCGGGCAGCAGGGCCAGCGCCAGGAACAGCCAATTGAGGCCGTGGGGATTCTGGGCGAAGGGCTGATAGAGGAACACGAAGGCCATGAAGGTAATCCGGGCCACCACGTTAAACCAATTGGTGGGGCCCGCCTGCTGAGCCAACTCCTGGGCCTCCAGCAGCGCCTGTTCCTGCTCCTCTGGGCTCATCTGATCCAACTGCTCCAGCTGTTCCAGCAGCGCCTCCTGCTCCTGGGCCTGCTCCTGTTCCACCGCCGCCGCCGGGTAATAGGGCTCCGCCGCCAGGTTGACCCCGGCTATGGCCAGCAGGGGCAGGGCGCAGGTGAGAAACGCCGCCAGGGCTGCGGCGGGATAAAACTTGCCCGCTGCCACTTCGGGGCCGGGGGTCCTGCCCTCCTGCAGCAGCCGCCGTTCCAGGGCGGACATGGTGCAGGCCTTTTCCCCCCGGTATCCGCCGTCGGAGAAGGACAGCAGCCCCATGGCGGCCAGCAGCGCCAGGTTCAGCAGCACTTGAGCCCAGTACCAATCCGCGCCGATGGGCAGACACAGCAGGGCGCACAGCACCACCGCCATCAGATAAACGCCCAGGGCCCGCCAGCCCATCTTCAAACCTTGCTTGATCAAAGCTCCATTTCCTTTCCCCCCTGGTATACCGCCCGCTGGGTGATGACCAGGTGCATCGTCACGTCGTGGGGAGCCATGGGCACCCGCTCCACCATCTGGCATTCAAAGGCCAGGGCGGCCAGCGCAGCCCCCTTGCCCGCGCCCGCCAGGAACCGGTCGTAATACCCCGCGCCCCGGCCCAGCCGCCCGCCCCAGGGGTCGAAGGCCAAGCCGGGGGCCAGCACCCAATCCAGGGGCTGGTCCAGCGCCGGGCCCTCGGGCTCCAGGATGCCGTAAGGCCCCGACCGCAGGGATTGGCCGGGCCGGTACAGCCCCATCTCCATGACGCCCTTGCCCAGCACCCGGGGCAGGTACACCTGCCGCCCCTGCCGGGCAAGCCCTTCCATCAGGGGCAAGGTGTCCGGCTCGGTTTCCATCCCATAAAACAGGGCCACCCGCCGGGCCTGGGAAAAGCCCGCCAGGGCCAGTACGCGCCCCGCGATCCCCTGGGACCACGCGGCGCGCTGGCTGGGCGTGAGCTGGGCCAGCCGCTGGGCCACGGCCCGGCGCAGCGCCCCTTTTTCCGTCGTCATGGCAGCCAATGCCGGGGCACCCTGGGCCCAAACCCCAGCATGATCTCGTAGGGAATGGTGTCCGCCAGTATGGCCAGTTCATCCGGGGTAATGCGCTGGTCGCCCTGGCTGCCCAGCAGCACCACCTCATCCTCCAGGGTTACCCCTGGGATGTGGGTCACGTCGATCATCATCAGGTCCATGCACACCCGGCCGATCTGGGCGCAGCGCTGCCCCTTGACCAGGGCGGTGGCCTTGCCCGACAGCGCCCGGGGATAGCCGTCCCCGTAGCCAATGGGCAATGTGGCCACCAAGGTGGGCTGGGCTGCGGTAAAGGTCCTGCCGTAGCCCACCGTGTCCCCCGGCTGAATCCAGGCCAGTCGCAGGGGCCGGGTGGTCAGCCGCTGGGCGGGAGTGAGCCCGGGCAGGTAGTGCCGCACGCTGGCGCCGTACAGGGCGATGCCCGGCCGCACCATGTCGTGCCACAGGCTTTCGTCCCGCAGCATGGCATCGCTGGCCGCGGCGTGGGCCATGGGCCGGAAGCCCGCGCCCCGCAGCTGAGTCAGCCCCTGGCTGAACCGGCCGTTCTGCCAGCGGGTAAAGTCCTCGTCGGAATCGGCGGCGGCGAAGTGGGTGAACGCGCCCTCGCACTTCACCCGGGGGCACGCCTTCATGGCCCCGATCAGCCCGTCCAGTTCCTGGCCGGGGGCCACGCCCACCCGGCTCATGCCCGTATCGATCTTCACGTGGGCGTGGGCCACGCAGTCCAATTTTGCGGCCTGGCTCTGCATGGCCGCCAGCACTTCCCGGTCGTACAGCGCCACCGCCAGGTTGGCGGCCACCGCTTCCCGGGCGCCCTGGGGGGTAGCGCCCCCCAGGACCAGGATGGGCGCCCGCACGCCCGCCTGGCGCAGCTGAACGCCTTCCTCCACCAGGGCCACGGCCAATTGGTCCGCGCCCCCCGCCAGGGCGGCCCGGGCGGTTTCCACCGCGCCGTGGCCGTAGGCGTCGGCCTTCACCACCGCCATCAGCCGGGCCTTGCCGCCCAGGCGCTGCTTGAGCAGCCGGGCGTTGTCCCGCAGCGCCCCACGGGATATTTCCATCTCCGTGGGGCGGTACTGCACCCCGGCGCTCACAGCGACCGGATCTGCTCCTGCTGGAGCAGCTTCACGCCATGCTCGGTGAGCACCTTGGTGCCCTTTTCCAGGTCGGACAGATGGAAGATGACCAGGGCGTAGCTGCCCGAGGAGCGCACGAAGGAATACACGTACTCCACCGAAATTCCTTCATCGTTGAGCAGCTCCAGCACCTCGGCCAGTCCGCCGGGCCGATCGGGCACGCACACGGCCACCACGTCGGTAAGCCGGGCGGTATACCCCGCCTCCTTCAGCGCCTTGACGCCCTTCTCGATATCCGACACGATGCAGCGCAGTATGCCGTAGTGCTCGGTGTCGGCGATGGACAGGGCGATCAGGTCCAGCCCCGCGTCGGCCAGCAGCCGGGTCATCTTGGACAGGGAACCCTTGGTGTTTTCCAGGAATACGGAGATTTGCTTCACATACATGGAAATCCCTCCTGTCGCTCTTATTATAACACAGCCTCAACCAAATTACAATTTCCGATTGTCCTGCACCCGCCGGGCCTTGCCCTCGAACCGGGGAATGGACTTGGGCGGCACCAACTTGATGTTGGCCGACAGGCCCAGCGCCGACTTGATCCGCTCGTAAATCAGCTTGCTGAAGGACTGCAGGTCCGCCACCGTGTCGCCGAAAATCTCGTCGGTGACCTCCACCTGAATCTCCATGGTGTCGGTGGGGCCCACCCGGTCCACCACCAGCAGGAAGTGGGGGGTGACGCCGGGGATGCCCATGAGCACCGTCTCGATCTGGCTGGGGAACACGTTCACGCCCCGGATGATCAGCATGTCGTCGGTGCGGCCCATGATCCGGTCCATGCGCACGTTGGTGCGCCCGCACTGGCACTTCTCCGGATTCAGCCGGCACAGGTCGTGGGTGCGGTAGCGCAGCAGGGGCGTGCCCTCCTTGGTGATGGTGGAGAACACCAGTTCCCCCTTCTCCCCGTAGGGCAGGGGCTCCAGGGTGTCCGGGTCGATGATCTCGGGAATCACGTGGTCCTCGTTGACGTGCATGCCGCACTTGTACAGGCACTCGCAGCTGACGCCGGGGCCCGCCATCTCGGTGAGGCCGTAGATATCCAGGGCGTCGATGTTCAAAAGCTCCTCGATGCGGGCGCGAATCTTATCGCTCCAGGGCTCCGCGCCGAACACCCCTGCCCGCAGCTTCAGCTCCTTCTTGGGATCGATGCCCATCTCCCGCACCGTCTCGCCGATGAGCAGGGCGTAGGAGGGGGTGCAGCACAGCATAGTGCTGCCCATGGCCTTGAGCATGTTGATCTGGCGCTGGGTGTTGCCGCTGGACATGGGGATGACCATGGCCCCCACCTGGGTGGCGCCCTGGTGCAGGCCCAGCCCGCCGGTGAACAGGCCGTAGCCGTAGCACACCTGGACGATGTCGTCGGGGCCGCCCCCCGCCATGGTCACCGAGCGGGCCGCCATTTCGGTCCACACGTCCACGTCGTGCTGGGTATAGCCGGTGACGATGGGCATGCCCGTGGTGCCGGAAGAGCCCTGAATGCGCACGATGTCGTGCTTGGGCACGGCAAACAGGCCGTAGGGGAACTGGTCCCGCAGGTCGGGCTTGTCGGTAAAGGGCAGGTACTTCAAATCCTCCACGCCCCGGATGTCCTCGGGCTTGATCCCCTTGTCGTCCATGCGCTTTCTGTACATGGGCACGTTGTCATATACCCGCTTCACCGTTTCCTTCAGCCGCTGCCCCTGCAATTTCACCAGCTGCTCCCGGTCCATGCACTCCATCTCAGGGTTCCAGATCTTGTACTCCCGCTCTCTCATGGGCTATGTCCTCCTCAGTGATTCTGGCCCAGCGCAAAAGCCCGCTGGTTCACAGCCAGGAATTTTTCCTTTACACAGGCGGCGATGGCCTTCTGCCAGGACGCCTCGTCCCCGCCCAGCAACTTCTTGAGCACCCCCAGCAGCACCAGGTTTACCGCCTTGGCGCTGCCCGCCTCCTCCGCCAGGGACAAAGCGTCCAAGGCCACCACCCGGCACTGCTGGGCCAACCGCTCCAGCACGTCCTGGGGATAGACCGCCGCGCCGCTGATCACCGGCATGGGCATGATCTTCTGGGTGTTCACGATGACGGTGCCGTCCTTCTTGAGATAGGGCAGCGCCCGCATGGCCTCCAAGGGCTCGAAGGCCAGCACGTAGTCGGCGCAGCCCTCGTCCACCATGGGGGAAGCCACCTGGGGCCCCATGCGCACGTAGGTAATCACGCTGCCGCCCCGCTGGCTCATGCCGTGTACCTCGCTCACCTTCACGTCCTGGCCCTGCTCCAGGGCCAGCGCCCCCAGGATGCGGCTGGTGAGCAGCGTTCCCTGTCCGCCCACGCCGATGATGACGATATCCATCTTCATTTCTCCTCCACCGCCCCTTCGATGGCTCCAAACCGGCAGGTCTGCTGGCACAGGGCGCAGCCCACGCACTGGTTCGGGTCGATGTGTACCTTCCGGTCTGGCCCCACCTCCATGGCCGGGCAGCTCAGCTTCATGCAGGCCAGGCAGCCCCGGCACTTGACCGGGTCGATCTTCAGGGGCGTAACCGCCTTGCCCTTGTTCAGCAGCGCGCAGGGCCTGTGGGCGATGATCACCGATACCTCCGGCGCCTGGGTCTCCTCCCGCACCGCCGTCTCGATGCCCTTTAGGTCGAAAGCGTCCACCCGGCGCACCCGATTGACCCCCACGCCCCGGCACAGCTGCTCCAGGTCCACCTGGGGCGCCTGCTGGCCGTGAATGTCCAGCCCGGTATTGGGATTGGGCTGGTGGCCGGTCATGGCGGTGATGGTGTTGTCCAGTATCATCAGGGTCATGTGGCTGCGGTTGTACACCGCGCTGAGCAGGGAGGGAATGCCCGAATGCAGGAAGGTGCTGTCCCCGATGACGCCCACCGCCTTGCGGCCGAACGCCTCCCCCTGGGCCAGGGAAAAGCCGTGGGCCATGCCCACCGACGCCCCCATGCACAGGGTGGTGTCCAGGGCGTTCAGGGGCGGCAGCGCCCCCAGGGTATAGCAGCCGATGTCCCCGGTCACGTGGTAGCCCAGGCGGCTGAGCACCGAGAAGGGTCCCCTGTGGGGACATCCGGCGCACATCACCGGCGGCCGGCCGGGAATGTCCTGCACGGGGAATCGCTCCGGTACCGGCTGGCCAAAGATCTGCCGCACCCGGTTGGCCGACAGCTCTCCCTGAAGCCCGGTCAGGGCCTTGCCTTCCACTTGAATGCCCCAGGCGGCGATCTGGTTCTCCATAAAGGGCTCCAGCTCCTCCACCACCACCAGCCGTTCCACCGTCTTGGCGAAATCGGCGATCATCTGCCGGGGCAGGGGATTGACCAGGCCCAGCTTCAAAATGCTGGCCTGGGGAATGGCCTCCCGCACATATTGATAGGAAATGCCCGCGCAGATGACCCCCAGCTTCTTGTCCCCGGGGAATACCTGGTTGATGGGGCAGGTCTCGGCGTACTGCGCCGCCTCAACCATCCGCTTTTCCACCGCGACGTGGCGGGGCTTGGCCATGGCGGGCATCATCACGTATTTCTTGGCGTCCTTCTGGTAGGGCTTCACCGCCGCCTCTTCCCGCTCCCCCAGCTCCACCCGGCTGCGGGCGTGGGCGATGCGGGTGGTGGTGCGCACCATCACCGGGGTGTCGAACCGCTCGGACAGCGCAAAGGCCAGCTTGGTAAAATCCTTGCACTCCTGGCTGCTGGAGGGCTCCACCATCATCACGTGGGAGGCCAGGGCGTGGTAGCGGCTGTCCTGCTCGTTCTGGGAGGAATGCATCCCCGGGTCGTCGGCGCATACCACCACCAGCCCCCCGTTCACCCCGGTGTAGGCGGCGGTGTACAGCGGGTCGGCGGCCACGTTGACCCCCACGTGCTTCATACAGCACATGGCCCTGGCCCCGGCCACGCTGGCCCCGGCGCACACCTCCAGGGCCACCTTTTCGTTGGTGGCCCACTCGGTATAGATTTCGGGATATTGGGCGCAGTTTTCGGTGATCTCCGTGGAGGGCGTGCCGGGATAGGAGGATACCACATGCACTCCCGCTTCCCACGCGCCCCGGGCCACCGCTTCGTTGCCCAGCATCAGTTTCTCGCTCATCTTTATCCTTCCCTTCCTGCCCCTTATACCAGTTTCCGGCTGTCGTTGACCCGCCGGGCCTTGCCCTCAAAGCGCTTCAACGTGCCCCCGGAAACCAGAATCACCGGAATGTCCAGCTGGCACACGGTGCGCAGCTTGGCCATGATGTCCTTGCGCAGCCGCTCGACCTGGATGAAGTTGTCGATGTTGTAGCTGTCGTCCAGCTCCACCCGCACCTCGATCTTGTCCATGTAGTTTTCCCGGCTCACGTTGATCTCGTAATTGGGGGTGACGCCCTGGGCGCCCACCAGCACGCTTTCGATCTGGCTGGGGAACAGGTTTACGCCGCGAATGATCAGCATGTCGTCGGTGCGGCCCTTGCACTTCTCCATGCGCAGGCTGGTGCGGCCGCAGGGGCACTTGTCCGCCAGCAGCCGGGTGATGTCCCGGGTGCGGTAGCGCAGCATGGGCATGGCACGCTTGGTCAGGGTGGTGATCACCATCTCCCCCTGCTCCCCCAGGGGCAGCGCCTTGCCGGTGACCGGGTCCACGATCTCGCACAGGAAGAAATCCTCGTTGATGTGCATCCCCGTCTTGCAGAGGCACTCCCCCGCCACGCCGGGCCCCATGACCTCGGTGAGGCCGTAGTTCTCCGTGGCCACGATGCCCCAGCGCCGCTCCAGCTCCGCCCGCATGGCCTCGGTGGACGCCTCCGCGCCGAACAGGCCGTACTTGAGCTTGATGTCCTTCAGCGCGTCCATGCGCTGCGCCACCTCCGCCATGTACATGGCGTAGGAAGGGGTGGCGATGAGCACGGTGGAGCCGAAATCCCGCATCAGGTTGATTTGCCGCTCCGTATTGCCTGAGGAGATGGGCACGATGGCCGCGCCGATCTTCTCCAGCCCCTGATGCAGGCCGAAGGCGCCGGTAAACAATCCGTACCCAAAGGATATCTGGGCGATGTCGCCGCGGGTCGCGCCGCCGGCGGTGGCGATGCGGGCGATGCACTCGGCCCAGTTGTCCAGGTCCTGGCGGGTATAACCGGCCACGATGGGCCTGCCGGTGGTGCCCGACGAGGCGTGGATGCGCACCACTTCCTCCATGGGCACGGCGAACAGTCCGTAGGGATAGTTGTCCCGCAGGTCGTTCTTTACCGTGAAATCCAGCAGCTCAATGTCCGACAGCTTGCGGATGTCCTGGGGCTTCACGCCCTTTTTGTCCATCCGCTCCCGGTAAAAGGGAACGTGGGCGTAGGCGTGCCCCACGATGTCCTTGAGCCGCTCCAATTGAATCTTTTCAATGGTTTCGCGGTCCGCAGTCTCGATTGCCGGGTTCCAAATCATCTTTCTGCCTCCTTGCCATCCTGCCATACTCCTCGCGCCCTCTATGAAGGCGCATATACGGTTATTATAACAAAGCGGCGTAGGGAAAGCAAACGCCTAACGTAAAATATACGTTACCCTCAACGGGAAAACCGCCCCGGCGAAGGCGTTTCGCTGGGGCGGCGCAGCCGGGGGGGCCTGGCTTAGGATGCCTGGTCCCGGCTGCGCCATTTGAGCAGCAGCGCCGAGTTGATGATGACCGCCACGCTGCCCGCGTTGTGGACCAGCGCCCCCGTCACCGGGTTCAGCGCCCCGGAAACGGCCAAAGCGATGGCCACAAAGTTCAAGGTCATGGATACCGCCAGATTGATCTTGATGGTACGCATCATGCGCTTGGATAGCCCGAGCAGGTGGGGCAGTTCCCGAATGTCGTCGTTTACCAGGGCGATATCCGCCGCGTCTACGGCGATGTCGCTGCCCACGCCCCCCATGGCGATGCCCACATGGGCCTTCTTCAGGGCGGGGGCGTCGTTTACGCCGTCGCCGATCATGCAAACCAGCTGCCCCCTCCCCTGGGCCGCGGCGATATAGTCCAGCTTGTCCTCGGGCAGGCATTGGGCCTTTACCTGGTCGATGCCCGCCCCTTGGGCGATGGTCTGGGCCGCGACCAGATGGTCGCCGGTGAGCAGCACCGGCTGTGCTCCGGCCAGGCGAACCCGGCTGGCGATCTGGGCCGACTGGGGCCGCAGCATATCCGTCAGGGCCACGATCCCCGCAGGGCGATTCTCCACTGCCAGGTATATGACGGTGCAGCCCCGGCTCAGATAGGGCTGGGCCAGCGCCTCAAAGGCCTCCGCTTCGATCCCCCGCTCTTTCAGCATCTCCAGGTTTCCCGCCAGCAATGCTTTGCCGCCCACCTTGGCCTCTATTCCCCGTCCGGGCACCATGGCAAATTCCTGGGGCGCTTCCTCCACCCGGCCGCTGTGCTGCCGGTAGCCCTGCACCACCGCCTTGCCCAAGGGATGCTCCGACCGGGACTCCCCGCTGGCCGCCCAGGCGTACAGTTCTTCCGGGTCCATCCCTTCCTCCAAGGGGCGCACCGCCTCCACCTGGGGCGTCCCATAGGTGAGGGTGCCGGTCTTGTCAAAGGCGATGAGGGAAACCCCCGCCAGCCGCTCCAAGGCGTCCCCCTCCCGCACCAGAAAGCCGTGCTTGGCGGCGTTGCCGATGGCGGCCATGATGGCGGTGGGCGTGGCCAGCACCAGGGCGCAGGGGCAGAACACCACCAGGATGGTCACCGCACGGATGATCTCATGGGTGAACAGCCAGGTGAGCAGGGCGGCGGACAGGGCCGCCACCACCACCCAGGTGGCCCACCGGTCGGCGATGCCCACGATCTTGGCCTTCCCCGCGTCGGCGGACTGCACCAGGCGGATCATCCGCTGGATGGAGCTGTCCTCCCCCACCTTCACCGCCTCCATGTCGAAGGCGCCGAACTGGTTCACCGCGCCGCTGCACACCGTCTCCCCCACGCCCTTGTCCACCGGCATGGATTCCCCGGTCATCACCGACTGGTCCACGCAGGTCTGCCCCGCCACGATGACCCCGTCCACCGGTATGGTCTCCCCCGGCAGCACCCGCAGCAGGTCCCCTACCTGCACCTGCTCCGCCGGCACCATCCTTTCCCCCTCCCGGTCCACCACCCGGGCCGTCCGGGGGGTCAGGCGCACCAGCTTTTCGATGCCCGCCCGGGCCCGGCGCACGGTGAGCTCCTCCAGCAGGCCCCCCAGCTGCATGATGAAGGCCACCTCGCCTGCGGCGAACACCTCGCCGATGACCACTGAGGCCACCAGGGCGATGGATACCAGCAGGTCCGCCTTGATGTCCAGCCGGGTAATTAGTCCAATCGCGGCCTCCAGCAAGATGGGCGCCCCGCACAGCACGATGGCTATCCAGGCTGGGTCCACCGGCATGGGCCATCCGGCCAGGCTCAGCGCCAGCGCCAGAGCCGATATCCCCAAAAAGATCCCGTCCCGCTTGACTCCGCCCCACTCCGCCAGCCTTTCCAGTTTTTCCCAAATCTTCATGCGCCTTCCTCCTTATACCCTAGGGGGTATGGCTTCAGTATACCCCATGGGGTATATGTTGTCAAGCAAAAAAAGAGCCGCCATCCGGCGGTTTTCATGGAAGGTCAGGCTTGTCCCGGCAGGGCGCTTAGGGATGCCAAGGTTGGTTTTATGCGCCGCGTCCCCGCCGGACCAAGGGATCTGGGACAACGCGCCTTCCCACGAATTAAGAAGCGGCCCCCTTGGGCGCGATCTCAGCCCATATTGGCAAACCGCTCCACCGCCTTGGTAAAATCCTCAATGGTCTTGTCCGGGTCTCCGTGCTCCAAGCCGTTTTTCACGCAGTGCCTGATGTGCCCCTCCAAGACGATTTGGCCGCACTTGTGGATGGCGGATTTCGCGGCGTTCATCTGGGCGAGGATATCCTCGCAGGGCACGTCCTGGTCGATCATGCGGTCGATGGCCTGCAGCTGGCCTACGATCTTCCCGATGCGCC
The DNA here is from genome assembly GCA_018711685.1 of Candidatus Excrementavichristensenella intestinipullorum. GTDB lineage: Bacteria > Bacillota > Clostridia > Christensenellales > Aristaeellaceae > Excrementavichristensenella > Excrementavichristensenella intestinipullorum. The sequence continues at coordinate 26,025 of DVHZ01000107.1, forward strand.
GGTGAAGGTTCTGGGCGTCCATACATTGCTTCATAGCGCCTGCGCTCCTTTATAGGGGGTTGTTCCTTCTTATTATCGGATCTAGCGGGCCAAAAGTCAAGGGCCGGCGGTGGAGCCTTCCGCCGCCAGCCCTTTTCCGCCCATTCCGGCGGGAGCGCCTCCGGATTCCCCCTTAGTCCAGCCGCTGCACCGACAGGGCGGCGATGCCCGATTGGCCCGGTGCGCCGGTCTCCAGGTTCTGGGGCGGCGGCGACAGCAGCATGAACCCCTCCGGCCCCCAGCGCAGGTCCATCTGACGGCCGTAGCGCTCCTCCACCCATACCCGCCGCACCCTGCCGGTAATCATGGCCGTGCGCCCGGAGCCGGTCAGGTCCCGGACCTCCTCCAGGGTGCATTCCAGGTTGAGAAAGGCCTGCTGGATCAGGGGCGCGGAGATATCCTCCCCCTGCAACAGGGAGAAGCCCCCTACCGCGAACTCGTCCTGCTCCTCTTGATTGTGATGGATGGTTTCCACCAAGGCATCGTAATAGCGGGCAGGCAGAAAATTGAGCCCGAAGCACTTTTCCCGCAGGATGTTGGCGTAGGTATGGGTATGCTGGTATAGATTGCCCATCACCGCGAAAAAAGCGGCGCTGTCGCCGTGAAAGCAGCTCCAGGCGTGAAAGCACACGTTGGGCTTGCCGTTCTGCTTCCAGGTGGTGATGGCGAACAGGGGACTGGGAATGGCCGCCGCCGTCTCAAAATGGGAAAACAGCTGGAATTCTTCCGGATAAGCCGGCTGAAAATAGTCCGGAAAAGCCTCTCCGATTTGGATCTTCATCGCTTGTTCCCTCCTTATCCTTACCTTTGCCCGACAAAGGGCTTCCGCTCCCCCGCCTCGCCGGAGAAATCGCCAGACCGGCCCGCTCGGAACCGCGGCCAAGTCTAGGGCTTCCGCTAGCCCCGTTTTGTTTGGGGCGGCATCCGCCCGCTTGCCCGGCTTGGCTCCGCCTGCCCTGTCCGGTCCTCTGGCCGGAGCCCCAATCCGCCAGTTGGCCGGAGTTTCGCGGCCACTTTCCCCCTCCGTGCCTGGGGCCCGGCTGCGCGCAGCGCAGCCGGGCCCCGGCCCGCCCCCGGGGGGCGGGCCGGGGAACGTACCTCACGGTTCCCGCCACACCCGGGCCAATATGTCCTTGAGCACCAAACAAGCGTCCTGACGGCCGTAGCCATATTCCCGCTGGAGCTGGGCCAGCATTTCCTTCAGCTTGGGCCCGTAGTCCTCCACCCGCACCTGCTGTTGATAGCTGGCCAGCACCGGGTATTTCTTGGCCCATACCTTGTTCCAGTCGATGTTCTTCTGGGTTTCCTCGGAGGTCTTTTCGATGATGGCCTCGATCTCCTTCTGCTCCACGTTGAAATCGATGAGCTCGTCCAGGGACAGGCCGTACAGCACCGCCAGCTTCTTGGATTGACAGATATCCGGCAGCGTCTCGTCCAGCTCCCACTTGGATATGGTCTGCCGGCTGACCCCCAGCTTTTCCGCCACCGCTTCCTGGGACAATCCGCTCTTCTTCCGGGCCTTAAACAAACTGCCGCCCAAGCCCATAGGCCTCGCCTCCTCTCGCGTCATGGCACCAGTATACCCCCTTTTCCCTCCAAAATCCACCCCTGTCCCCCGGCATTTCCGCCCGTTTTCCCGCCATGCTTTCCCATATTGTATCCTTCCTTCCGCTCCCAAAAATTAACCCTATAATTATTGACCATATGGTCTATTTTGATTATAATAGACCGAGTGGTCGGTTTTAGAAAGGGCAATGTATGAAGCAGCAGGAAAAAACGCAACGGACACGAGAGCGAATTCTGGCAGCAGCCGTCGTGGAATTCGGGACAAAGAGTTATGAAGCCGCCTCCATCAACGCCATCTGCGCCCGCAGCGGCGTGCCCAAGGGGCTGTTATATTATCACTTTCCGAGTAAGGATGCGCTGTACCTATACTGCGCCAAAACCTGCTACGATCAAATGACCCGATACCTGAAGGCCCGGCGGATAGACGCCCAGGACGTCCAGGGCAGCCTGGAAAAGCTATTGGAGATACGGCAAACTTTTTTCGCGGAGCACCCCGATTACGCCAATATTTTTTTCCACACCGTGCTGCAGCCGCCCCGGCATTTGCTGGAAGAACTGCGGGCCATACGGGAGGAATTCAACGCCTTTTACACCCAGTGCTACCGGGGTATGCTGGAGCACCTTTCCCTGCGGGAAGGCATCACCCTGGATATGGCTTTGGAATACTTTTCCATATTTACAGATGCGTTCAACCAATATTTTCAAGGCAAAGCCAGAGAGGAAGCGGATTATGGCCAGTTAATCGCGGATCACGAGGGAAAGCTTTCGGTTATGCTCGATATTATGCTCTACGGTATCGTCCAAGACAAGATGCAAGAAAGCCGGTGAAACTTCCATGTTGTTGCTCATACTGCGGCTCTGCGCCGCCATAGGAATCGCCTTTGTAGCGGGAAAGCTGGTGGCTAAGCTCCGGCTGCCCTCCATTCTGGGCTGGCTGATTGCGGGGATGGCCTTGGGCCCTCACGCTTTTTCCCTGGTGGATGAACAAATTCTGGACGCCCAATGGTACGAATGCCTCATCAGCATTTTGGAATGCGGCGTCGGCCTGATGATCGGCACGGAATTGGTGTGGGACAAGCTCAAGCGTTCCGGGAAATCCATCATCATTACCACCCTCACCCAATCCCTGGGCACCTTCCTGCTGGTCTCCCTGGTGTTTGGGGTCGTCTTCGCGATTTCCGGCGTGCCCCTTTACCTGGCGGTCATCTTCGGCGGCATCGCCCTGGCCACGGCGCCGGCTCCGGCGCTGTCCATCGTCCGGGAATTCAATACCCACGGCCCCGTCACCCAAACCCTCATCCCCATGGCGGTGCTGGACGACATCGTGGGCTGCGTCGTCTTCTTTACCACCATATCCGTCGTGGCCGGCAAACTGTCCGCCGGCCAGTTCCCCGCCTACGTGATGGTGCTCAGCATCCTGCTTCCCCTGGCCCTGGGCGTAGGCGTGGGCTGGGTTGCCGGCCGGGTGCTGAAAAAGGAGCGCAGCGCCCCCGCCACCCTGGCTCTGCTGATCTTCATGATTCTGGCCGCCTCCGGCGTGGGCTTTTTCTTCGATTACGTGGTGCTGCCCACCCCCTTGCTGAACTTCATGCTCATCGGCATGGCCTTTTCCACCACCTTTGCCAATATGCTGCCCCAGTCCCGCCTGGATGAGATCATGAAGGGATTCAGCCCCATTCTGGGCGTGTCCTTCATCGTGGTCATCCTCAATTTGGGCGCTCCCCTGGACTACCACCTGGTGATGGGCGCCGGTCTGTTCACCGCCATCTATATCCTTTCCCGGGCCGCAGGCAAATACTTCGGCGCGTATTTCGGCTCCTGGATCACCCATTCGCCCAAAACGGTCAAAAAGTACCTGGGGCTCACCCTGTTGCCCCATTCCGGCGTTTCCCTGGTCTTCACCGGTATTACCGTCTCCATGCTGTCCGGCCCCGCGCCGGAATGCTCGGCCATCGTCCAGGGCACCATCGCCGCGGCGGCGGTCATCAACGAGATCATCGCGGTGATCGTGGCCAAAAAGGGCTTCGAGTGTGCGGGCGAGCTGGACGCCCCGGCGCGCTCCTCCAGCCAGCTGCCCGGCGCCTCCAACCAGGCCAACGGCTAATCCCAACCGGCGTCCAATGCCAACCCAAAAGCGCCCCCGCCGGGGGCGCTTTTGCCGTCTCTTCCTTCCTGTGCCCCTCAGGGAGCGTCCCTCAGCCCGCCGAGGCTGCGAGGGCCGCTTCTCCGGCGCCCTCCTCCCCATAGCCCATGAACGCCCTTTCCCCAGCCGGATTGTACAGCCCGTATACCCCTTCCGGCATGGTTTCCAGCGCTGTGGACAGAAAGGAGCCATCCAAAAAGCCCTGGGGCAGCCCGGCCATTTCGGCGCCGGGCAGGTAGAGCATAAAGGTTTCCGCCTCCTCAAAGCCCCAGGGCTGGACGTATACCCAGCGCGTCCCCTCCCGCAGATAGCACGCTCCCGGCCGCCCCGCCGTTTCAAGACGGGCCAGCTTCATGGTGCAGCTGTAGGGACCCGTCATCTCCGGCTCGGCAAATTGGCCCGAGAAGCCGCACAGGTACACCGTCCCCCTGGGATACTCCGCTGCGCAATCCCCCGAGTCCTCGTCCCAATACCGCCCGGTGAAGGCGCCGTCCGCCTCGATCTGAAGGATGCATTGCCAGCCGCCGATGCCGCTGGTCAGGGTGAATCGGGCGGGCAGCTGCTGAAAAATCGTTTCCGCCTCCGCCAGGGCGACCGCCCCGCCCATGGGGCTGACCGCCAGCGCCAGCGCCGCCCCCAGCAGCGCCCATTGCCTCCACCAACGCGCCCTTCTGCCGGCCTGCTTCATCTCTTTTCGCCTTCCTCTCGCCCCTTGTCCTCCATTTTCCGCCTGTTTATAGGGTATTCCCCATCCCCGCCAAAAATCCTCCCTTTCCGCCGCGGTCCACGGCCTATTCCAGCCGGGCTTGGCCGGAGGCGTTCCGGGCAATCGCCTGGTTCACCTGCCGCCAGTAGGGGATAAACAGGATGAGCCCCGTGGTCATCGCCAAAAAATCCGCGATGGGCGTCGCCCAAGGGATGCCGTTGGCCCCGGCCAATCGGTTCATGAGGAACATGAAGGGCACGTCCAGCCCGCCCTTGCGCAGCAGGGACAGCAGCATGGGCTTGGCCTTCTGCCCGGTGGCCTGGAAGATGGAGATGATCATCATCGTCACCGAGATGGCCGGACAGGTGATGCAGATGATCTTGAGAAAATATTGGCCGTAGGCGATGGTTTCCCCGTCGTCGATGAAGAACCGGACCACGGGTACCGCGCAGGTGAACAGCAGCACCGCCCCCGCCAGGGCGACCGCCAGGCTGTAGGCAAAGGCGGTCTTGATCGCCGCCCGCATCCGGGCATAGTTGTGGGCGGCATAGTTGTAGCCGATCAGGGGCAGCACGCCCTGGGTCATGCCGTTGGCGATGGCGAAGGCCAGCATGTCGATCTTCTTGGCTATGCCCATCCCGGCGATGGCCTGGTTGGAATAGGAAACCACCATCTTGTTCAGCACCGTATTGGAAAAGGTGCCCATGAACATCATCACGAAGCTGGGAAAGCCCACCAGCAGAACCTCCCGGGGAATGCCAAAGCCCAGGGAATAATGCTTGGGCGAGAACCCGATCACCGTCTTCCCCTTGTTCCTGCGCAGCAGCGCGATAAAATACCCCGTGGCGATGGCGTTGGACAACATGGTGGCCATGGCCGCCCCCGTCACCCCCAGCTTCATGGGGAAGATGAAGATGGGATCCAAGATAATGTTTAAAATGCCCCCCAGCGCCACGCCGAAGCTGGCCTCCTTGGAATAGCCCTCCGCCCGGATCAGGTGGGCCAGGCAGGCGCTGAGCACGGTGGGAATGCCGCCCACCGCAGTGGTCCACAGGATATAGTCGGCGCAGTACTTGTAGGTGTCCCCGTCCGTGCCCAGGAAGGGCAGGATGACGGGCCGGAGGGCGTACATGGCCACCCCGTAGATCAGCGCCACGGCGGCGGATGTCCAAATGCTGAAGGCCGCGCACTTCCTGGCCTTTTCCCGGTCGCCGATTCCCAGCTTCCGGGAAATCAGGCTGGACCCGCCGATGCCGAACAGGTTGGCGATGCCCGTGAGCATCACGAAGGGCGGCATGGCCAGCGTGGCGGCGGCCACTTGATTGGGGTCGTTCATCTGGCCGATGAAAAAGGTATCCGCCATGTTGTAAATCACCGTGATGATCTGGCTGATAACCGTGGGAATCACCAGGGCGATCACCGCCTTGGATATGGGCATCCGTTCAAAGAGCTGGGTATTATCGCCCTTCATGGCCGCGCTTCCTCCCTTTCGCATTTAATTGGTCGGCTACGCACTGGATGGTCATGCGGTAGCTTACGTCCTTATCCACCTGAGAAAGGGAAAACCCGCCGTTTCGTTCATGGGAAAAGAAGCCGTGCATCGCGCTTCTCAAAGCCCTTTGGTAGTGTATTTCCTCTTCTCCCTCTATCCCGTAGTCCTCAATTACCCTCAAAATGGGCTTGGCGATCTTCTCCGCCGCTCGTTCAAGCACCGGAATGTCCAGGGTATGGACCCCCATCACGATCCGATATAGCTGCGGATGTTCCTTGGCGAACCGGCGGTATGCCTGAGCCAGGGCAAACAGCGCCTCGTCCCGCTCTTTGCCCGCCACCGCCTTTTCCAAGCGCTGCGTCAGCATGTCCACGGCGCGCAGGCCCGCCTCCCCCAGCAAGTCCTTTTGCCCCTCAATATGGTTGTATAGGGAGGACACCCGCACCTCCAGCTTCGCCGCCAGATTGCGCAGCGAAAAGGCGGCCAGCCCCATCTCCTCGATCTGCTCCACCGCCGCCTGGACAATAGTCTCTTTGGTCAACCCCTTTTTCCCCATGCTTCCCATTGCCCCCCAAACGAACACTGTTCGTATTTTCTCCTCATTATATACGAACACTGTTCGTTTGTCAACCTCGTCCGATTCTCAAGGGGCAATTATGGATAAAGAAGGCCCTCCATCCGCAGCCGCTTTGGCGTTTTCGCCCCCGGTCATGGGGCCATTCAATGAAAGCACATTGTCAGCGCTCCAATTCCCGCATAGGCCCCGCTTCGTTTTTTCCTGGGCCTATTCATGGTGGCATGTCAACAGAATCCGGCCGTCTTGCGCCACGATTCCCCAGCATCCTTTCCGAATTCTTCCAGTGCAGCGTTCAGCGCGATGTCCTCCATCAAATATTGATCCTTTCCATCGCCGCTCGCCACCCACGCCTTTCTCAGCCCATCCCCCAACCGCCTGAATTTTCCGTCCAATGGACCCCTAAGCATCGCTTCTCCACAAAAGCGCGGCCGTCTCCACGTGGCTGGACCAGGGGAACATGTCGATGGGTTGGGCGGATAGGAGGCGGTAGGCGGGGGACAGGCGCTTCAGGTCCCGGGCTAGGGTGGCGGGGTCGCAGGAGATGTACACGATTCGTGGGATTGGGCTGCGGACGAGGGCGTCCAACAGGGCGGGAGCAGCGCCCTTGCGGGGCGGGTCCAGCACCACTGCCTGGGGCGCGTCTCCCTGTTGGAGCAGCCGGGGCAGGGCCTGGGCCGCGTCGGCGCAGAGGAAATCCGCCTTGTCCTCCAGGCCGTTGCGCCGGGCGTTGGCCTTGGCGTCCTCCACCGCCTGGGGCACCACTTCCACGCCCAAAACCCGCCCCGCTCCCTGGGCCAGGCACAGGGTGATGGTGCCCGCCCCGCAGTAGGCGTCCAGCGCCCATCCTCCACCGCGCAACTGGGCCATGTCCAGGGCGGCGGCGTACAGCGCCTCCGCCTGGGGCGGGTTGACCTGGAAAAAGGACTGGGGCTGCAGCTGAAAGGAAAGCCCCATCAGGGTATCGGTCAGGGTGCGTTCGCCCCGTATCCACTGGCAGCGCCCGTCCAGGGCGTGGGCGGGATGGGGGCGCAGCTGGCAGAAGTAAAAGGAGGCCATGCCCGCGGCCTGGGCGAACAGCCTCTCCCCCAGCTTCTCCAGCCCTTTGGGCCGGGCGGGGGCGGACAGCACGCACATCAGCGCACCCGATCGGGTGAGCCGGGTGACCAGCCAGCCGGAAAAGGGCGGCGTCTCCCGCAGCCATTGCCGGGCGACGCGCAGGGCGGCCACGCTCTTTTCCCCCTGGATCAGGCAGTCCTCCACCTCCACCAACTGGCGGCTGCCCTCCCGGCGCAGGCCCACCCGGCCGCCCTCGACGGCGTATTCCGCCTTGTTGCGGCTGCGGAAGGGGCTCAGGCCCTGGGGCATGCCCAGGGTATGGGCCACCGGCGGCTGGGCGATGCCCCCCAGCCGCTCCAGGGCGTCGGCCACCCGCTGGGTCTTACAATCCAGAGTGGCCGGGTAATCCATATGCAGTCCGGCGCAGCCGCCGCACACCCCGGCGTAGGGGCAGGGGGGCTTGACCCGGTGGGGCGACGGCTCCAGCACCGCCTCCAGCCGGGCCTTCAGAAAGCTGCCCTTGTCCTGCAAGGGTTCCACCCGCACCCGCTCTCCGGGCAGGGCGCCGGGCACGAACACGGCGCGCCCCTCTTGGCCCCGGCCCACTCCCTGAAACTGGGAGGACATGCCGCTGATGAGAATCTCCATGGCCCTAGGACAGGGTAGCGATCAGGTCCAGCAGGGCCTGGTCGGCGCCCTTGCGGCTCTGCTTGCCCTCCTCGATGGGCACGTCCACGATGTGGTTGTCCCGAATGCCCACCGCACGGCCGCCCACGTCGTCCCGCAACAATTCCACCGCCCTGTTGCCCAGGCGGCTGGCCAGGATGCGGTCGAAGGAGGTGGGGCTGCCGCCCCGCTGGATATAGCCCAGCACCGTGGCCCGGGTCTCGTGCTGGGCCAAAGCCTCGATCATCATGGCGATCTGGGAGGATGTGATGTGGCGCAGGGACACGTCCCGCAGGCATTCGTGCTGGGCACACAGTTTTTCCACGTCGGTGGTCAGGGATTCCACCGCGCCCTCGGCGAAGATCATAATCATGGAATTCTTGCCCCGCATCACGCCCCACTTCACCCGGTCGGCCACTTCCTCCACCGACCAGGGGATTTCGGGGATCATCACCAATTCGGCGCCGCAGGCCAGGGCGGTATGTACGGCGATATCGCCGCAGTCCCGGCCCATCACGGTGACCATGCTGGCCCGCTCGTGGGAATCGCTGGTTTCCCGAATGCGGTTGACGCACTCGCAGGCGGTGTTGAGGGCGGTATCAAAGCCGATGGTGGAATCGGTATACATGAGGTCGTTGTCGATGGTGCCCGGCACGCCGATGGTGGGCATCCCCAGCCGGTTCAGGGCGTCGGCGCCGGCGAAGGTGCCGTTGCCGCCGATGCACACCATGCCCTCCACCCCCAGGGAGCGCAGGTTTTCCACCGCCTTGCGCTGCACTTCCTCCTTGAGAAACTCGGAGCACCGGGCGGTCATCAGAAAGGTGCCGCCTCTATGCACCTTATCGGACACGCTTCGGGCGGTCATCAGGGAAAAGTCGTCCCCCTGATCGGCGCTGCGCATGAGCACCCCGTTATAACCCCGCTTGAACCCGATCACCGATATGTCGTTTTTGAGCCCCGCCCGGACCACGGCCCGGATAGCCGCGTTCATGCCCGGCGCGTCGCCGCCGCTGGTCAGTACGCCAATACGCTTCATAACTCTTTCCCTCCTTGCGTCCCCGGCCGGCGCCGGGGCCTTTCGTGGCAAAAGGGGCCCTGCGGCCCCTGTGTCAAAAGCCCATCTCGTGGAGCAGGTCCCTGGCCTCCTTGGCCTCGCTGTTCAGGGCCAGCACCTCGTAGCAAGCCTCCGCGCCCAGCGCCCGGTTGACCGGCCGCACCTTGACCATAAAGCCCTCCTTTGTGAGCAGCTCCAGCGCCTGGTCGGCCCGCTCCTGGCTGTGGGCCATATGGATGACCACCCACAAAGACTCATTTTTCTGCACGATCCCATTCCCCCTTGTATTTCGCCGGTCACAGGGGTATTATATACCCAATGAAGCTACTTGTCAAAACGGGAGGAGGAAGGGCTTATGCAGGAGGTACCGGCAGCCCTGGTGGAACGGTTCGACCTTCAGGCGCCCTGGGAGGTTCAGGCGGCCCAGGAGGAAGCGCTGCCTCAGGGCTTCGTCTACCTGGACGAAGCCGCGCCGGGCATCCTATGGGACGCCCGGTACGCCACAGAGGACAACTTTACCGGCCAGGTGGTCCCCGGCTATGAGGCCAACCGAATCGCCCTATCCCTGGAGGCGGTTCAGGGGCTCATCCGGGCCCAGGCCATCGCTCAGGAGGAGGGATACCAGCTCTTGGTGTGGGACGGCGCCCGGCCCCAGCGGGCGGTGGATTGGTTCGTGGCCTGGGCTCAACTGCCCGAGGACGGGCGCACCCGGGAAGAACACTACCCCAACCTGGACAAATCCCAGCTGATGGGGGAATACGTGGCCAGCCGTTCCGGGCACAGCCGGGGCGGGTCGGTGGACCTGACCTTGCTCACCCTGGAGGGCGAGGCGGTGGACATGGGCGGCAGCTTCGACCTGATGGACCCCATCAGCCATCACGGCGCCAAGGGGATCACCCAGACCCAGGCGGATAACCGGGCTCTGCTCAAACAGATTATGGTCCAGGCCGGATTTGAGCCCTACGCCAGCGAATGGTGGCACTATACCCTAAAGGATGAGCCTTATCCGGACACCTATTTCGATTTCGTCATAACCGGTTCCCCCGCGTCTTAGATTGCCTGACGTGGGGCTGGCCCCACGTCAGGCGGGGAAAAAATGGGGCAAAGCCGGCCCCCCACCGGGCCCGCCGCATGCGGCGGGCCCGGT
>DVHZ01000108.1 GCA_018711685.1 Candidatus Excrementavichristensenella intestinipullorum
GGCCTGGCGGCCCCGCCCCCGGCGGGGCCGCCAGGCCGCCGGGCCGCCGGGGCTCTTTAATACTTGCGGGCCTCCCGCTCATGGGCCAGGTGGTCCTCCCAGCAGGCCCGGTTCAGGGGATTTTCCGATACTTGGGGCGTGCCTACCCGCCACCAGGCGCCGTAGCCGTCGGTCATGGATTTGGGCAGCACCTTGATGTCCAGCAGCACCGGCTGGTCCTGGATGTCCGCCGCGGCGATAAGCGCCCTTTCCAGCTCCTCCAGGGTGCGGCAGGTAAAGGCGGCGGCGCCGTAGCCCCGGGCGATGGCGGCGTAATCCACATGGATGAAGTCGCCGTCGTGTTTGCCGCTGGCGGTGCGGTAGCGCAGCTCGGTACACAAGGTATCGTTGCCCTGGGCGGTTTGCAGGTTGTTGATGCAGCCGAAGCTGGCGTTGTCGAACAAGCAGATGTTGATCTTCTTATGCTCCTGTACCGCGGTGAGCAGCTCGGAATGCAGCATGCAGAAGCTGCCGTCGCCCACCATGGCGTACACCTCTTTGCCGCCCACGGCCAGCTTGACCCCCAGAGCGCCGGAAATCTCATAGCCCATGCAGGAATAGCCGTACTCCATGTTGTAGCTATCGGGGGTGCGGGGCCGCCACATCCGCTGCATACATCCGGGCAGGCTGCCCGAAGAGCCGATCACCACCCCGTCGGCGGGGATCAGCCGGTTGATGGCCCCCAGGGCCTGGGTTTGCGTGAGCCGGGCGCCCAGATCCCGGGCGAAGCGGTGGGCGGAAGCAGCGTTGCGGTCGTTCACCAGGGGCACGTAGTCCGAGCCGGTATAGCGCTGGCCGTCCAGCCGGTTTAGCTCCTCCAGCCAATCGGCCTTGGCCTTCTCCACCTGATCGCCCCACTGCGCCTGGTAGCCCGCCAGGGCTTCCTCCAGGATGGGCAGCGCCGTCTTGGCGTCGGCAACCACCGCCACCGCGTCCAGCTTCAGCGCCTGGAAGGGGGACACGTTGATGTTCACAAACCGGGCGTCCTCCCGGAACAGCCACTTCGAGGAGGTGGTGAAGTCGGTATACCGGGTGCCCACCCCGATGATCAGGTCGGCTTCCTTGGCCAGCCGGTTGGCCGCCGCGCAGCCGGTAACCCCGATGCCCCCCAGGTTCAGGGGATGGTCCCACACCAGGGCGCTCTTGCCCGCCTGGGTCTCGCCGAAGGGGATGCCCAGCGCCTGGACGAAATGGCGCAGCTCCTGATGGGCCTCGGCGTAGCGCACGCCGCCGCCGCACACCAGCAGGGGCCTGCGGGCCTGGCGGATGGCCTGGGCCGCCGCCTGGATAGCCGCCTGGGTGGGGGGCCGCCGGTCCAGCACGTGTACCCGCCTGGCGAAAAAGCTGGCCGGGTAGTCGTAGGCCTCTCCCTCCACGTCCTGGGGCAGGGCCAGGCATACCGCGCCGGTGTCCGCCGGGTCGGTAAGCACCCTAAAAGCGCTGAGCAGGGCGCTCATCAGCTGTTCCGGGCGGTTGATGCGGTCGAAGTACCGGCATACCGGCCGGAAGGCGTCGTTGGTGGACAGGGATAAGTCGTGGGTCTGTTCGATTTGCTGCAATACCGGGTCGGGCTGGCGGCAGGCGTACACGTCCCCCGGCAGCAGCAGCACCGGGATGTTGTTGGCGGTGGCGGTAGCCGCCGCGGTGACCATGTTGGCCGCGCCGGGGCCCACGGAGCTGGTGACGGCAAAGATTTGCTTGCGCTTCATCTGCTTGGCAAAGGCTACCGCCGCCTGGGCCATGCCCTGCTCGTTCTTGCCCTGGTAGATTTCCAGCGACCGCCGCTCCTGGAGCAGCGCCTGACCCAGGCCCACCACGTTGCCGTGGCCGGGCAGCATGAACACGCCCCGTACGAAGCGCTGTTCTGCACCGTCTACGCTGATATACTGGTTTTCCAGAAAGCGCACCAGGGCCTGGGCCATGGTCAGACGAATGGTTTTCATGGGTCATCCCTCCAAACTGAAAATGTGCTGGTTCGCGTCGTCCTTCCACAGCCACTCGTGCTCTTCCTCGTCTATCCGGGTTTTGCGCCAGGGATCATCCGGCAGATGGCGGATGCCCCATACGTAGCACATGGCATAGCCCGGCGCACTCACCTGGGAATGAAAGCCATGGTTGATCACCGTCATGCCGTTGTGCCGGGAGATATAGATCTCTCCGTTGGCAAAGCTGGCCCCAAAGCCCTGGGGATGGTCGAACCGGTAGAAATACACCTCGGGCTGGGGATGGTAATGGGGCGGATAGCTGGACCATTTGCCCGGGAAGTTGAGCACCTCCCCCAGCACCATGTTGGACCAGGGGGCGCTCTCGTAATCGAACAGCGTCTTGATCTCCCGGCGCATACAGCCCATCAATTCCCCCTGATTCCCCGCGTGCTGCACCATGGTATCCTGGGGGGCGTACAGGCGGCTTTCAAAGTCCCTGGGGTTATCGGTCATTTGCAGGTAGATTTCCGCATGGTCCAGGGCGGTCACCGTCCCCCTGACCCCCCTGGACAGGTGCAGGCACCAGGGATCATAGTGGAAGCAGTCGGGCCGGTCCGCCTCCTGCCGCTTGTCCTGCCAGGCGAACTCCACCCGGCCCTCCAGCAGCAGCAGGGCGGCTTCCTTTTCCTTTTCCCAGATTTCGTAGTGCTGGCCCTTTTTTAACACCAGCAGTCCCGCGTCCATGCCGGTGCCATAGTTCTCCCCATCTAGGGTCAGATAGGGAGTGTAGCCCGCCTCGGGCTTCTTTTGGATGTACATAGCGTCCTCCTATAGTCCGGTATGCTCCCGGATATATTGCCTGGCCTTGATAGCGTAGGCCAAGGGATTGGCCTTGGCCGGGTCCTGCTCGGCCTCCACCAGCAGCCAGCCCTCATAGCCCGCTTCGCTTAGCAGGGCGAATATGGGGTCAAAATCCACGCAGCCGTCCCCAGGCACGGTAAACGCGCCCTGACGCACCGCCTGCAAAAAGCTCATGCCCTCCGGGGCCACCCGGTCCACCACTGCCCGGCGCATATCCTTCAGATGCACATGGCCCACCCGCTTGGCATATTTCTTCAGCATGGCCAAGGGGTCCTCCCCGGCGAAGGTGAAGTGGCCGGTATCGTAGCACAGGAACACCTTGTCCGAATCGGTGCCCGCCAGCATCCGGTCGGTTTCCTGGGCGGTCTGCACCACGGTGCCCATGTGGTGGTGGAAGCACAGCTTGAAGCCCCGCTTCCCCGCCAGATCTCCCAGGTGGTTCAGCCCCTCGTTGAACCGGTCCCACTCCCCCTGGTCCATCACGTGCTTCCGATTGCCCAATACCGGGGTGTCCATCTGGCCTTGGATGGAGTAGCTCTGTTCCGATACGTTGATCCGGTTGGCCCCTACGGCGCTGAGGAAATCCAGCTCCCGCAAGAAGTCCGCCTCCACCTTCTCCATGGGCTGGGTGAGGATGAAGGAGCTGAACCACCGGGAGGCCACCCGCATTCCCCGCAGGTCCAGCTCCCACTTCAGCTCCGCCGGATCGCTGGGGTATTTGTTGCCGATCTCGGTGCCGGTGAATCCGGCCAAGGCCATTTCGCTCACCGTTTGGCGAAAGGTGTTTTCCGCGCCCAGCTCGGGCATATCGTCGTTGCACCAGCCGATGGGCGCTATGCCCAGGTATACCTTTTCCTTGTCAAACATAGGCTTTCCTCCTGGGGATGTCCCCCGTTGTTTCGCCGCCCTCGTGCGGCTTCGTGCTTTTTCGCCCCGGGGCCCGGCCGTCCGGCAGGCGGCCCCGCCCCCTCCACGGCCCTGTCGTCAGGGAGCCGCCTCGCTTTCCGGCCCGCCGCCGGTTTCCGGCGGCGGGCCGGGCCGAAGGAGGGAGTTATACCATGGCCAGCTTGCGGGCCCTGGCTTCGATTTTGCCCCGCGTCACGTCGATGGTCACCGCCAGGATGATCACCGAGCCGATGACGATATACTGGATATCGTTGCCAGCGGAGAACAGGTTGAGGCCGTTGCGGATGGTGGAGATCAGCAGTGCGCCCAGCAGCGTGCCCCAGATGGTGCCCTTGCCGCCCCGGAAGGAGGCGCCGCCGATGATGCACGCCGCGATGGCGTCGGTGTC
>DVHZ01000109.1 GCA_018711685.1 Candidatus Excrementavichristensenella intestinipullorum
GTAATGATTAAGGCGGAAACTTAAGTTTCCGCCTTAATCATTACCGGGTTCTTTATTGAATCCCTTGCCGTTTTGTGATACCATGAATGCTGATATCTTACTGCTACATAACCGCTAGGATAGATAGCACGGTATGGGAAATGCGGCGGCGCGGCGGTTTTAGCCCGGCATCCGGGCGGGATTGAGGGAAGAATTCAAATGCTGAAAATCGGATTGGATGTAGGCAGCACCACGTTAAAGTGCGTGGCGTTGGGCTCCGGCGGAGAGATTTTATACCGAAATTACCAGCGGCACCTGTCCCGGATCAGCGAGATGACCGGGCGGATGCTGGCGGAGGTGGTGCAGGCCCTGCCCCAAGGCGAGGAAGCGGCGCTGTGCGTATCGGGCTCGGCGGGGATGGGGTTGGCCCAGCAGCTGGGGCTGCCCTTTGAGCAGGAGGTATTCGCCACCAAGCAGGCGGTGGCCCAATACGCGCCGGGGAGCGACTGCGTCATCGAGCTGGGGGGCGAGGACGCCAAGATTTTGTTTTTGACCGGGCTCACCGAGGTGCGGATGAACGGCAGCTGCGCGGGGGGCACGGGGGCGTTTATCGACCAGATGGCCACCCTGCTGGGGGTAGAGCCTGGGGAGCTGGACCAGCTGGCGGGGCGGTATGAAAAGATCTACTCCATCGCCAGCCGGTGCGGGGTCTTCGCCAAGTCGGACATTCAGCCCCTGCTGAACCAGGGTGCCCGGCGGGAGGACATTGCGGCCAGCATTTTCGCGGCGGTGGTGAACCAGACCATCGCGGGGCTGGCCCAGGGCCGGGAGATCGGGGGGCGGGTTTTGTATCTGGGGGGGCCCCTCACCTTCCTGCCCCAGCTGCGGGCCGCCTTTGACCGGGCGCTGGGGCTTGACGGGCAGTGTCCGGACAACTCGCTGTACTACGTGGCCCTGGGCGCGGCCCTGGGGGCGCAGAAGCCGGTGGATCTGGAGGGGCTGGCCCGGCAGGTGGCGGCGCTGCCGCCCAGCCAGGGCTACGTCAGCTGTCCGCCCCTGTTCAAGGACCAGGGGGAGTACCAGGCCTTTGTGGAGCGGCACCGGGACCGGGACCGCACCGGGGCGCTGGGGCCGGACAAGGCGGCCTACGTGGGCATCGACGCGGGCAGCACCACGGTGAAGGCGGTGGTCATCGACGGTGAGGGGCGCATCGTGTTTTCCCGGTACCTGCCGGGCAAGGGCAATCCGGTGCCCATGGTGAAGCAATTTTTGCTGGACATGTACGAAAAGTTCCCCGGCATTCAGGTGCGGGGGGCGGCGGCCACCGGGTACGGGGAGGAGATCATCAAGAACGCCTTTCAGGCGGACCTGGGCATGGTGGAGACCATCGCCCACTTCACCGCCGCCCGGGCCTACGATCCCCAGGTGGACTTCATCATCGACATCGGCGGCCAGGACATCAAGTGCTTCAAGATCAAGAACGGGGCCATCGACAACATCTTCCTCAACGAGGCCTGTTCCTCGGGCTGCGGCTCCTTTCTCCAGACCTTTGCCGGGGCCCTGGGCTACTCGGTGGAGGATTTCGCCCGGATGGGCTTGCTGGCCGACAGGCCGGTGGACCTGGGCTCCCGGTGCACCGTGTTCATGAATTCCCAGGTGAAGCAGGCCCAGAAGGACGGGGCCACCACGGAAAACATTTCCGCCGGCCTGTCCATCAGCGTGGTGAAGAACGCCCTGTACAAGGTGATTCGGGTGAGCGGGCCCCAGGGCGCGCCCAGCCTGGGGGAGCACATCGTGGTGCAGGGGGGCACCTTCCTGAACGACGCGGTGCTGCGGGCCTTTGAGATGGAGATCGGCCGGGAGGTGACCCGGCCCGGCCTGGCCGGGCTGATGGGGGCCTACGGCGCGGCGCTGTACGTGCGGGAGCATCCCCCGGTCCGAAGCGCCCTGCTGGGCCCGGAGCAGCTGCAAAGCTTCGTCCACCAGGTGAAGGCGGCCACCTGCAACGGCTGCACCAACCACTGCCGCCTCACCATCAACACCTTCGCCGGGGGCCGCCGGTTCATCGGCGGCAACCAGTGCGAAAAGCCGGTGTCCGGCGGCCAGGCCAAGGAGCACTACAGCCTGTACGACGAAAAGCGCCGCCTGCTCAGCCGGTTCGGCGACGTGGAGGGGCAAAAGCCGGTGATCGGCATCCCCCTGGTGCTCAACATGTACGAGCTGCTGCCCTTCTGGCACACCTTTTTCCGGGCCCTGGGCTACGGCATCCGGGTGTCGCCCCCCTCCAGCCGCAAGCTGTACCTGCGGGGCCAGAACTCCATTCCCTCGGACACCGCCTGCTATCCGGCCAAGCTGGTCCACGGCCACGTGGCCACCCTCATCGACAGGGGGGTGGACGCGGTGTTCTATCCCTGCATGAGCTACAACCTGGAGGAAGGGCTGGGGGACAACCACTACAATTGCCCGGTGGTGGCCTATTATCCCGAGGTGATCGGCGGCAACATGAAGGAGCTGGCCAAGGTCCAGTACATCAAGTGCTACCTGGGCCCCCACCGGCGGCGGGATTTCCCCCGGAAGATCGGCCCGGCCCTGGAGCCCTTCCTGGGCCATCTGGACCCGGCCCGGGTGAAGGACGCCTGCCGCCAGGCCTATGCCGCCCAGGACGAGTACATGGATCAGGTGCGGCGCAAGGGCGAGGAATATTTGGCCCTGGCCCGGCAAAAAAACCTGCCCGTCATCCTGCTGGCCGGCCGGCCCTATCACCTGGACGGCGAGGTGAACCACGGCATCGACAAGTTCATCTGCCAGGCCGGCGCCGTGCTGCTCAGCGAGGACAGCCTGGGCCGCCTGTACAGCAAGCATCCCACCCGGGTGCTCAACCAGTGGACCTATCACGCCCGGCTGTACGCCGCGGCGGAGCTGGTGGCCGCCTCGGGCAATCCCCGGATGAACCTGGTGCAGCTGGTCAGCTTCGGCTGCGGGGTGGACGCCATCACCGGCGACGAGGTGCGCGCCATCCTGGAGCGGGCGGGGCGCATCTATACCCAGATCAAAATCGACGAGATCACCAACCTGGGGGCGGTGAAGATCAGGCTGCGCAGCCTGTTCGCCGCCACCGGCACGGAGGGAGGCAGCCCCTATGACCAGGACTAAGGACGGGCGCATCGAGTTCACCCGGGCCATGCGCAAAACCTACAAAATCCTGTTTCCCAACATGTGCGAGATCCACTTCCGCATCCTGCGCAACGTGTTCCTCAACGCGGGCTACGACATCGAGCTGCTCACCGACTCCGGCCAGCAGGTGGTGGACGAGGGCCTCAAGTACGTCCACAACGATACCTGCTACCCCGCCCTGCTCACCATCGGCCAGATGATCACCGCCCTCAAGAGCGGCCGCTACGACGTGAACCGGGTGGCCCTCATGATGAGCCAGACCGGCGGCGGCTGCCGCGCCAGCAACTACATCCACCTGCTGCGCAAGGCCCTGGAAAAGGCCGGCTTCGGTCAGGTCCCCGTCATCAGCGTCAACCTGTCCGGCCTGGAGCGCAACAGCGGCTTCACCATCACCCTGGGCCTGCTGCGCCGGGCCATGGGCGCCCTCATCTATGGCGATTTGATGATGCTGCTGCGCAACCAGACCCGCCCCTACGAGGCCAATCCCGGCCAGACCGACGCCCTGGTGGCCCGCTGGGTGGAGGACATCAGCGCCATGATGCGCCGGGGCAAGGGCATCTCCGCCAAGGCCATCCGCGCAAACCTCAACGCCATCGTGGCCGATTTCGAGGCCCTGCCCCTGCGCCCCGTCCGGAAAACCAAGGTGGGCGTGGTGGGCGAAATCTACGCCAAGTACTGCCCCCTGGCCAACAACAACCTGGAGGATTTCCTGGCCCAGCAGGACTGCGAGGTCATGGTCCCCGCCCTCTTCGGCTTCTTCCTCTTTAAGGTGGACAACCGCCTGGAGGATATCAAGCTCTACGGCGGCAGCCGCCTCAAGTTCGCCTTCGTCTCCTGGCTCTACAACTTCCTGGAAAAAATGGAGGGCTACCTGGTGGACGCCCTCTCCGCCAGCTCCCGCTACCACACCCCCGCCCGCTACCGCCACGTCAAGGAGCTGGCCGGCCAGCTCATCGGCTACGGCTGCAAGATGGGCGAGGGCTGGTTCCTCACCGGCGAAATGCTGGAGCTCATCGAGTCCGGCTACGGCAACATCGTCTGCGCCCAGCCCTTCGGCTGTCTCCCCAACCACATCGTGGGCAAAGGCATGATCCGCCCCATCCGCGAACGCTACCCCGACGCCAACATCGTCGCCGTAGACTACGACGCCAGCGCCACCAGGGTCAATCAGGAAAACCGCATCAAGCTGATGCTCTCTATGGCGAGGAATTAACCCGTTTCCGTCCCTGCGGGCCGGAAACGGCTTAATTCCGGCCAAGGGCTGGCTCCCTGAACCTTCGGTTCAGGGAGCCAGCCCTTGGCGAAGGCGGTCCCTGCCCCTTCGGTGCAGGGACCGCCTTTAGGGTTACGGGGGCCCGATTGCTAGGCGGCCTGCGGGCCGCCCCGGGAGCCCGCTTCGCGGGCTGGTCGGCCTCTGAACTTCGTTCATAGGCCGACCGGGCGGGTCTCTGCG
>DVHZ01000110.1 GCA_018711685.1 Candidatus Excrementavichristensenella intestinipullorum
GGGGGCGCTGCCCCCGGACCCCCGCCAGGGGCTCCTCGCCCCTGGACCCTCGCCAAGGGGGGATGGCCCCCCTTGGAACCGCCATCTCGCTGGCGCGTAGGCGGAGCAACGGCCTGAAACGGCGCGATGGCGGTAGGCGCTGCGGTGTTCTGGGCTGTGGGGGATTCGCCAAATGGGATGGCTCCTTTGGAACCACACATCTCCCTGGCGCGTAGGCGGAGCAACCGTCCTTAGCGGCGCGGAAGCGATGGATGGGGAGGGCAGGAATTATAGCCGTATCAGTTCTTGGGTTAAATCCCGGCCGCTTTGGCGGTACAGGGGGGCGTTTGTGCCCAAGCCCCATAGGTCGGTGGTACGGCGTTCCAGGGCGAAGCAGGAATTCTGGCGCAGGTCCTTGGGCTGTACGGTAAGGCTTACCCGGCCCACCCGGTTGATGGCCCGCATCAGATCCCGGGCTTCCTCGCGGAAGCCCAGCACCCGGGCGTAGGGAGGGCGCTGGTAGGTCTCGCATAGTTTTCTGTCCATCCCCAGCATGGCCTGGGTCAGGGTGCGGCTGATCCGGGCCCAGGTGTAGCGCTTGCACTTCACCAGCCCTATCAGCTCCTCCCGGCTCCCCGCTTGCTGGGCCATGGCCAGGATACGCCGCTCCAATCCCTCCGCCACCTCGGGCATCTCCGCCAAGCGTTCAGGGCTCATGCCCCGCAGGGCGAACAGCAGCGCCTGATCCAGCCCGCCCGGCCTGCAAAACGGGCCCTCCAGCGGGCCCGGGAGGGCCTGCTCCACCGCCTCTCCCCTAGCCCATGCCGCCCGAATCGCTCCCGCCGAGGCCACCTTGCCCAGCCGCATATCGCCGTAGCCCACCTGCCGCTCTATCGCCACGGGGCGCATGGGCCGGTTCAAGGCCATGTTGGCCGACAGGTACTCCAGGGCCAGCACCGTATTGGGGGCGCTCACCGCCTGCTCAGGCAGTCCCAGCAGCTCCGCCGCCGCCGCCCCTCTGGCCCGGGGATGGCTCATGCCCGCCGCCAGTCCCCGGCGCAGCAATATCCGAAAGGCGGGGGGCTCCTCCCGCAGCAGGGCGGCCAGGGCGGCCAGTTGGTGCATATCCCCGGTTTCGCAGCCGAAGGACAAATCGTCCACCAGCCCCAGCGCCCCCAGCAGTTCCACTCCGCCCCGGGCGAACCACTGGGCGGTCCGCACCGCGAACAGGGCGGGCAGCTCCAGCACCAGGTCGGCGCCGCCCATCAGGGCCGCCCGGGTGCGGGCCCACTTATCCTGCAACGCCGGCTCGCCCCGCTGGGTAAAGCACCCGGCCATGACCACCACCAGGTAATCGCAGCCGGTGCGCCGGCGGGTCTCGGTCAGGTGCAGCAAATGGCCGTTGTGAAAGGGGTTATACTCGGCGATGACGCCCGCCACGCGCATGGTCTTCCCTCCCCCATAAAAACCGCCCCTACGAGCGGCTTGCCGTCGTAGGGGCGCGCAAATGGTCCTCTTAGGCCTGGATGGGCTTGGCGTTGGCCAGCAGATACTGCTCGGCCTCCAGGCACCACAGGCCGCCCTTGGCCGCGCACAGCTTATGCAGCTGGGCGAACAGGGGATCGGTCTTGCCCTTCTCCTCGAAATCGTCGATGGCGGTGAGGGGCAGGTCGATGCCCACGTAGATCAGCTTCTTGCCGCCGGGGATCTTGGGCAGGTTCAGGGTGGTGTCGATGACCGCGTTGAGGCCGCCCACATGGGTAATCATGCCCGCCGGGTTCAGGGTGCCCTTGGCGATCATGTCCAGCGCCTCCACCATATCGGCGGTATTGCCGCCGGAGGTGCCCACGATGTGGGTGGCGTTGTAGTGTACGTTGTAGAAGTTGAACTGGGCGGACAGCTTGGTGTTGGTGGGGCCCGCGAAGAAGTTCAGGCAGCCGTCACGGCCCAGGATGTGGTCGCCCTGCTCGATGACCGCGGGCACCGGGGCGAACACCAGCACGTCGTCGTAGCCCTTGCCGCCGGTGAGGGCCATCAGCTCGCCCACCGGGTCCTCGCCGGAGGTATTCAGGTATACCAGCTTCACGCCGTGCTGGGCGGCGTCCTCCACGGTGTAGATGGAGGCGGCCCGGTCCAGCCTGGCCTGGTCGATGTCGGTGACCACCAACATGCCGGGCCTGCGGTCGCAGTGGATGGCGTAGTCGATGGCGCCCAAGCCCATGGGGCCCGCGCCGGCCAGGATAGCCATGTTGCCGCCCTCTACGATGCCCATATCGTGGACGTACTCGCCGGGCCGGGTGTGGTACATGGCGTGATAGGTGCCCACGATGCAGCTCAGGGGCTCGGCCACAGAGCCGTAGAAGAAGGCCTCAGCGCCGTACTTGAGCAGGCTGTCGGTCTCCATCACCTTGGGGTCGATGATGGCGTAGGTGGCGTCGCCGCCCATGTACTTGAAGGCGTAGCCGGGGGTGGCGATGGCGCCGTTCATGGCCGGCTGGATGGAGAATTTCTCGCCGGGCTTGAACTGGTCCTGCCAACGGCTGCCCACCTGCTCGATGATGCCGCAGAACTCGTGGCCCACGATGACCGGGTTCTTGTCGATATCGGCGGGCACCCGCTTGTGGTTGGGGCCCTGCATGGCCGCCTTATAGGTGGACATGCAGATGGAATCGCTGATGATTTTGACTAGAATTTCGTCGTCCTTGATGGGCGGCAGCTCGAAGCTCTCCAGGCGCAGGTCGTTGACTCCGTACAGCCGTACAGCGGTGGTTTTCATAGTGCGCAATCCTCCATTTACAATGTGGTCGTCAGGTGAGTTGCTGGCCGCCGGTCACGTTGATGGCCTGGCCGGTCATGTAGCTGGATTCGTCGCTGAGCAGGAACACCATCAGGTTGGCCACGTCCTCGTACTGGCAGCCCCGGCGCATGGGCACCTGGTTGATGTACTTTTCCCGGATCTTCTCCTTGGTGGTGCCCTGGTTGCGGGCATACTGCTCGTAAAGGGAGTTCACCCACAGGGGGGAATCCAAAAGGTTGCCGGGGCAGATGGAATTGACCCGAATATTCTCCTGGGCCAGCTCCAGGGCCAGGGACTGGGTGAGGCCCACGCCGCCGAACTTGCTGGCCGCGTAGGCGCAGTTCTTGCTGGAGCCCTTCTTGCCGGACTTGGAGTTGATCTGCACGATCACGCCCTTGCCCTGCTGGCGGAAGTAGGGCACCACCGCCTTGCAGGTGTTGAAGTAGCCGTTCAGGTTCACGTCGGTGACCTTGGCGAACTGCTGATAGGTGAGGGTCTCGATGGGCCCGGAAATGACGATGCCCGCGTTGGCCACCAGCTTGTCCACCTTGCCCCACTTGTCAAAGGCGGCCTTGGCCATCTTGTCGCAGTCCTCGGGGCTGCACACGTTCACCTGCATGGCGATGGCGTCGCTCAGGCCCGCGGCCACCTTCTGGGCCGCCTCGATGTTCATGTCCGCCACCAGCACCTTGGCCCCTTCCTTGTCCAACCGCTGGGCCAGCGCCTCGCCCAAGCCCTGAGCCGCGCCGGTGATGATGACCACTTGTCCCTCCAACCGCCGGTATTCGCATCCCATAATGCCACATCTCCTTCGCCCTTACTTGTTGTTTTTATTATAGCACGGCCCGGATTAAATGAAGGGTATTTTGTGTAAATTACCGTTTTAGTTAAATCGTAAACGAAAGCCGCCCCCTTGAGGGGAGCGGGCCCGGGGGCGGCAGGGCCCTTCCGGCGGGAGGGGGGAGAACAAAAGCCCCGGCGGGGCGGGGGAGTACAAAAGCCCCGGCGG
>DVHZ01000111.1 GCA_018711685.1 Candidatus Excrementavichristensenella intestinipullorum
GCGGAAGCCCGGCCTCGGCGGAGGGGGGACCGGGGGGAGCGGAGCTCCCCCCGGCGGGAGGCGGCCAGCCGCGGAAGCGGCTGGCCGCAAGTGTTGTCCAAGGATGGAAAGAACGCTGGGGCCCGCCAGGGCAGGGGGCTTGTGCGCCTACAAATGACCGGGATTCGCTTGGTTAGCCTAAAGGGTACAAGGAAATCACCGTTGGTTTCAAGGCGTTTTCCCGATGTGGGGTTCCCCCTGGGCGATGGAACAGAATCGGCCGCCGGGGACCGGGACCGCATCTTATTGTACTACGGAAAGATCACGGCTGGTTTCGAGGCGTTTTCCCGATGTGGGGTTCCCCCTGGGCGATGGAACAGGGTCAACCGCCGGGGCGGAGAGGGGGCTCAGGAGGGCGGTAGGGGGGAGGGTCCGGCGCGTCGATTCCCTTGTGACGGCGGAATTGGCGGACCTGTGCCTCATAGCCCTCTTGGGTGGGTTGGTAATAGGGCGTGCCTTGTGCCTCCAGGGGCGCGTAGCGCTGGGGGACGTAGTGGTTGGGGAAGTCGTGGGGGTATAGGTAGTCGGTTCCGGAGCCGGCGCGCTGGGCGCCGGCGTAGTGGGTGTCCCGCAGGTGGGGCGGGACCGGCTGGTATCCGCCCCTCTTGGCGTCGGCCCAGGCCCGCTCCACCGCCAGGGCGACGGCGTTGGACTTGGGGCTTTCGCACACGGCGGCGATGGCCTGGCAGATGGGCAGCCGGGCCTCGGGCATGCCCACGAATTCCAGGGCCTGGGCCGCTGCGGTGGCCTGGGCAAGGGCCATGGGATTGGCCAGGCCCACATCCTCGCTGGCGTGGACGATGAGGCGGCGCACCGGGATGCGGGGGTCCACCCCCGCCAAATCCATGCGGGCGAACCAGGCCAGGGCGGCGTCGGTATCGGAGCCCCGCAGGCTCTTGCAGAAGGCGGAGAGCATGTCGTAAAAGGTAGACTGGTCCATCTGCAGGGCGGGCTGCTGAATGGACTGTTCCGCCACCGCCAGGGTGATGTGGATCGTGCCATCCGCCGCCATGGGGGTAGAGGTGGCAGCCAATTCCAACGCGCCCAAGGCAGCGCGGATATCGCCGTTGGCCACCCGGGCGATGTGCTCTAGGGCCTCCGGGCCGGCGGTGGCCATCATCTTGCCCAGGCCCCGCTCCCGGTCGGTCAGGGCGCGCTGCATGGCGGCGATTACGTCCTGCTGGGACAATTTTTCAAAGTGGAACAGGCGGCAGCGGCTGACGATGGCGGGGGTCATGGACACCATGGGATTCTCGGTGGTGGAGCCGATAAAGCGGATGATTCCCGCCTCAATGGCGGGCAGAATGGAGTCGGACTGGGCCTTGTTCCAGCGGTGGCACTCGTCCAGTAGCAGGTAGGTGCTCCGCCCCTCCATCTGGCGGCGGCGCTGGGCCTGGTCGATGACCTCCCGCACCTGGGCCACGCCGGTGGTCACCGCGTTGAGCTTGACGAAGGCGGCTCGGGTACTTCCCGCCACAATGGCGGCCAGGGTGGTCTTGCCGGTGCCCGGCGGGCCCCAGAAGATGGAGCTGGCCATGCGGTCGGCCAATATGGCCCGGCGCAGCAGGGTCCCCTGGCCCACCAGGTGCCGCTGGCCCAGGAATTCCTCCAGATTGCGGGGCCGCATCCGGTCGGCCAGGGGCGCCATGGGCTGGCGGGTCTGGCCGGGGGTAGCGCCGTCCTCCGGCGGAAGGGGTGCTCCGGCCCCGCCCTGAAAAGCCTGAGCGGCCCAGGAAAGCAAATCGTCCATGGCTAGTTCACCTCGAGAGACACGCCCCGGTCCAAGAGCGCCCGCTCCAGGGCGGAAAAATCCCCGTCAAACAGCCAGCCGTCCATACCGGCCCGGCGGGCGCCCTCCAGGTTGGCGGGCACATCGTCGATGAAGAAGCAACGCCTGGGGTCCAGATCGTAGCGCTCCAGCAGCCGCCGGTAAATGCGGATATCGGGCTTGACTACCCCCTCATGGGCGGAGACCACCCAGCCGTCCAGCAGGGAAAAGGCGGGGAAGCACCGGGCCAATGCCTGGGGAAAGCGGCGGGAGGCGTTGGAAAGCAGGTATCCCTTCAGCCCCCGCTTGTTGGCCCGAGCCACGAAATCCGCCGCGCCGGGCAGGGGCTCCAGCCAATCGGGCCACTGAAAGCACAGCGCCCTGAGGGCCGGTTCCAGCCGGGCGGGCACCCGAAGGCGGGCGGCGGCGAACATCTCCTCCGGGCCGAATAGGCCCAGGTCGCCCTTGATCCAATCGGGGGAGGCGAAGAGGGCCTTTTCCAATACAGAAGCGTCGGCCGGGTCCTCAGACCCGGCCAGCGCCAGGGCGTGGGGGTCCCAACGGACCAGCACGTTGCCCATGTCGTAGATCAGCGCGTCGATCATGTCATCCTCGCTTGAACATAACGTCCTTTTCGTACTGCTTGACCTGGTTAAGCCAGCTGTCGCCCACTGGCACGCCCTGCTTCAGGCAGTAGGCGTCCCACACGGCGGTGAAGGGCAGGGTCTTGGCTTCCTCCTGCAGGGCAAAGCGGCTGGTCCAATCCCCGGCCTCCTCGGCGGCCAGGATGGCCTTGTGGGGGGTGAGCATGCTGCGCAGCAGCGCCTTCTGGGTATTGCGCATGCCGATGACCCAGGCGGCCAGGCGGTTGATGGAGGCGTCAAAGTAGTCCAGGCCGATGAGCACCCGATCCAGGTAATTCCCCAGCACGATCTCGTCCATGATGTACTGCAGATCGTCGTTGAAGGCCACCACGTGGTCGCTGTCCCAGCGGATGCCCCGGGTGACGTGCAGGTGCAGCTTGGGCAGGTACAGCAGCAGGGCGGACAGCTTGTCGGCGATCTGCTCGGTGGGATGGAAGTGGCCCGAGTCCAGGGTATACATGATGCCCCGGGTGAGGGCATAGGACAGCATCAGCTCATGACTGCCCACGGTATAGCGCTCTACGCCGATGCCGAACAGCTTGGACTCCACCGAATCCAGCACCAGCTGGGTATCGATGGACTTGTCGGCGAAGATGGCGTCCAGGGACTCTACCATGCGGCGGCGGGGCGCGGTGCTGTCGGCGGGGGTATCCTTATAGCCGTCGGGCATCCAGAAGTTGAGCACCGCGGGCTGGCCCAGGGCCTTGGCGAAGGCCTGGCCGATTTCCCGGCAGCGCTTGCCATGCTCGATCCAGAAATCCCGTATGCCCTTGTCCGGGCTGGCCAAGGTGAAGCCGTCCTTGACCTTGGGATGGGAGAAGTAGGTGGGGTTCATGTCCAGGCCTACGCCTGCCGCCTTGGCCCAGTCGATCCAGCCGGCGAAGTCCTCAGGACGGTAGGCGTCCCGGTCGGCCTTGCGGCCCTTCAGCTCGGCGTAATTGCCGTGGAGGTTCAGCTTTTTGCGGCCGGGAATCAAGGACAGGGCTAGGTTCAGGTCAGCCCTCAACTCGTCGCCGCCCCGGGCGCGGCCGGGATAATTGCCGGTGGTCTGAATCCCACCGGAAGCGCCGGCTCCCACCGCCTCGCAGCCCATGATGTCATCGCCCTGCCAGCAGTGCATGGATATCGCCACTTGGCCGCAGCGCTCCATGGCCTGGTCCACGTCCACGCCCTTTTCGGCATAGAGTTCCCGCGCATAATTGAGGCCCAGCAAAACCCGATCTTCCATTGACGCCATTGAAACAATCCCTCCCGCACAATGTTTTGGTAAAAATATTATACCCGATTGAAACCCGCTTTTCAACCGCCTGTGGTATAATAAATAAAGGGAGGTTTGAACCCATGGAGCAATTTTCTCGCAATATCCGCCTGTGGGGCGAAGAGGCCCAGCGCCGGATCGAAGCGGCGCGAGTGGCGGTGGTGGGCCTGGGCGGCGTGGGCGGACACCTGTTCGAGGCGCTGTGCCGGGCTGGAGTGGGCCGCATCCTGGCGGTGGACGGGGACGTGGTGGAGCAGAGCAACCTGAACCGGCAGTTGCTGGCTACCTGGGACCAGCTGGGCAAGCCCAAGGTGGAGGCTGCCCGAGCCCGGGCCCAGGCGGTGAACCCGGCCTGCCGGGTGGAAGCGCTGCGGCTGTTCGTCACGGAGGCCAACGCCAGCCAGCTGGAGTTCACCGGCTATGATTACGTGTGCGACGCCATCGATTCGGTGTCCGGAAAGATCGCCATCATCGCCCGGGCCCGAGCCTGCGGCGCGCCGGTCATCAGCTGCATGGGGGCAGGCAACAAGCTGGACCCCACCGCCTTTCGGGTGGCGGATATCGAGCAGACCAGCGTGTGTCCCTTGGCCCGGATCATGCGCCGGGAGCTGAAGGCCCGGGGACTGACGGTAAAAGCGGTATATTCCACTGAGGCGCCCCGGCCGCCGTTAGGCGGGAGCCGGGAATTGGGCTCTTGCTCCTTTGTGCCCGCCGCAGCGGGCCTGGTCATGGCCGGTGCGGTGCTGCGGGCTATCGCGGGGTTGGAATTGACCCCATAGCTTCCATGCTCCGGCCCGGGCTGAAGGGGCCAGAAGCAATGGGGGAGAGCGTTTCGGACGCGGCGGAGGAACTGGAAGCCACAGCGGCAATCGCTGGAAAATGTGGAAATATCGTGGCATTCCTTTACAATGTTGTTGCATAAATATATAATTATGCTGAGGTGTTGACTTTGAGCAAGCTGATATACGTGGTGGACGACGATTTGCACATTCGTCAGCTCATCCTTTCCTTTTTGCAAAAGGACGGCATGGAGGCTGCGGGCTTTTCCAGCGGGGAGGCGCTGCTGGCGGCGGTAGAGGTGCGCCAGCCCGACCTGGTTGTGCTGGATATTATGCTGCCGGGCATGGATGGGCTGCAGGTGTGCACCACCATCCGGCAAAAATCCAACATCCCCATCATGCTGGTGTCGGCCAAGGATTCGGAGCTGGACCGGATTACGGGTATAACCCTAGGGGCGGACGATTACGTGGTGAAGCCCTTTTCTCCCATTGAGCTGGTGGTGCGGATCAAGGCGCTGCTTAGGCGGGTAGACATGAACCAGCGGGGAGAGGGAGCCGATCCGCCGGCACTGACGTACGGGGACCTGGTCATCGACCAGCGCAGGCGGGAGGTGTCCATGGGTGGCCAACTGTTTCCCGTGACGCCTACCGAGTTCGACTTTTTGGCCTACCTGTTTGCCAATCAGGACCGGGCCATCAGCAAGGGGGAGCTGCTCAAAGAACTGTGGCACTTTGATTACGAGGCGGATACCCGGGCCACCGACGACCTGGTCAAGCGGCTGCGGCGCAAGCTGGTCACCCAGGGCAGCATGGTGCGCATCGAGACGGTGTGGGGGTTCGGCTTCCGGCTCAGTCAGGAAGAAAAGGCATGAACAGTATTCGCGGGCGCATCCTATTGCCGCTGGCCATCTTTATGGTGGTATTGCCGGTATGCACCTACGTGTCCTTCGGGGTGGTGACCCGGCGCTACATGCGGGAGATGGCCTACGAGGATCTGACCAGCAGTTTAAGCGCAACCCGGGTCATCGTGGAGAACGTATACGGGGAATACGGGGACAGCGGAGTCGATTTGACTGAGGATCAAAAGCGGGAGCGGGCCAAGGAAATTCTGCTGCGTACCCGCCAGGCGCTGCGCCAGGGGCAGAACCAGGTAGCCGCTTCGATCATCGTGCTGAACCGGGGCTACAACATGCTCTTTCCCAGCGAGCCGGACCAGGAGGCCGCCGCCATAGCGGCCTACTTTAACGACAGGAAGGACGTCCAGCGCTTGGACGAGGACCCGCCGGTCTTTGAGGAGATTCACACCCAGGGCAAGAATTACATCGCCTGCCTGCTGCGCATCACCGACCCGGATAAGGTGCTGTCCAACTATCTCATCGTGTACAGCTCCATCGACAGCGCGGATAGCTTGCTGTCCCTGGCGGCCCAATTCACCCTGGGCATCACCGCTCTATTGTCCCTGGCCGCCCTGGTGGTGGCCTGGCTAGCCGCCACCAGCATCGCCGCGCCCATCCGGCGGCTGTGTGGGCATCTGGCCAGCATCGGAGAGGGGCGGTTTGCCTCCGCCTGCCAAAGCAGTCGGGTAAAGGAGGTGCGCTCCCTCATCCAGGCCACCGACCGCATGACCAGCCGCCTGGCCCGCTACGACAAGGCCCAAAAGACCTTCTTCCAGAATGCCTCCCATGAGCTGCGCACACCTCTCATGTCCATCCAGGGCTATGCCGAGGGTATCCGCTACGGGGTGTTTTCCGACCCCAACGAGGCGGCGGACATCATCGCCGCAGAAAGCCGCCGCCTTACCGGACTGGTGGACGGGCTGCTAACCCTGTCCCGGCTGGACAACGACCAGCAGAGCATGGATATTGAGCGCATTGATCTGGCCGCCTTCCTCCACAACACCATGGAGCGACTCAAGGGCATGGCCATTAAGGAGCGCATCCAGCTGGAGGTGCTCCCCGGCCCCCAGGTGTGCCACATCGCCGCCGACGAGCAGTTGCTCACCAAATCGGTGCAAAACGTGTTGTCCAATGCCATCCGCTACGCCGCTAGCCGGGTGACTGCCCGCATCCGCCAGGAGCCGGGGGCGGTGCGCCTGTATATTGCCGACGACGGCCCCGGCATCCCGCCCCAGGACGTAGAGCGGGTATTCGACCGCTTCTTCACCGGGGCCCGGGGCCAGTGCGGTATCGGCCTGTCGGTGGCCCGCTCCTCCATGGAATACATGGGCGGCGGCATCCGGGTGGCGGAGGGCGAACAGGGCGCGGTGTTTGAACTCACCTTTCAGCCCGACGAAAATTCCTCCCACTGAGCCCGCCCCTGAAGCCGCCGGGATAGAGCGGCCAGTTCAGGACAGCCGGGCCAAGGTCTCCCGCCCGGAGCGGCGGGAACAGAGCAGCCCGCCCGCCGCCTCCCCCAGAGCCGCCGGGCCCGAATTTGGCCGCCCAAGAGCCTGGGGAGGATTTGGTACTGTACATTTCAGGATGCTTCTGGTATAATGTTTTTGGCGACCTGCCCGATTGGGGGGCAATATCCCGACAGACATCAAAAATATGCGATAGTGCGAAGGGGATACCATGAGGTACAGGCTGCGGCATTACGAAATCGACATGACCCATGGGCCGCTGTTTAAAAAGCTGCTGTTGTTCTCGGTGCCGTTGATGCTCACGGGCATTCTGCAGCTTTTGTACAACGCGGCGGATATCGTGGTGGTGGGCCGCTTTACCGGAACCACCGCCCAGGCGGCGGTTAGCTCCACCTCGGCGCTAATCAACCTGACGGTTAACCTGTTCATCGGCCTGTCGGTAGGCGCCAGCGTGTCGGTGGCCAGCCATTACGGCGCGGGCCGGCACAAGGACGTGAGCCAGGCCGTGCATACGGCCATCGGTATCAGCCTGGTGGCGGGAGTGGCGGTGGGCATCTTCGGCATCTGTATGGCTCGCAACCTGCTGGAACTCACCGGTACCCCCGATGATGTCATGGACCAGGCGGTCATCTACCTGACCATCTACTTTAGCGGTATGCCCGCTTCCATGCTGTACAATTTCGGCGCAGCCATTTTGCGGGCCGTGGGCGATACCCGCCGCCCCCTGTATTATTTGGCCATCTCCGGCATGGTGAACGTGGTGCTCAACCTGATCTCGGTGATCGCCTTCGGCATGGGCGCCGCCGGCGTGAGCTTGGCCACCGTGGTTTCCCAGGTGGTTTCAGCCGTCCTCGTCACGCTGTGTTTGTGCCGTTCCCATGGGCCCATCCACCTGCGCTTTAAGGACGTGCGCCTGCATAAGGACAAGCTGGCCGAGATCGCCAAGGTGGGCATTCCCGCGGGGCTGCAGAGCACCATCTTCTCCATTTCCAACGTGATGATTCAGTCCTCCATCAACTCCTTCGGCTCGGCCACCATGGCCGGCAACGGCACCGCCAGCAACCTGGACAGCTTTGTGAACATCACCATGAACGCTGTGGGCCAGGCCGCCCTCTCCTTTACCAGCCAGAATATGGGCGCGGGCCAGTACCGGCGCATCGGCAAGGTGGCCATGGAGTGCTCCCTGCTCATCCTGGCCATCGGCTTGGGCATGGGCTTTACCATCATCCTGTTGGGCCGGCAATTGTTGGGCATCTATACCCTGGACCAATCGGTCATTGACCAGGGCATGGTGCGCCTGCGCATCATGTGCTCCACCTACTTTACCTGCGGCCTGATGGATTGCTTTGCCTATACCCTGCGCGGCATGGGCCATTCCCTCGCCCCCATGCTGGTTACCGTGCTGGGCGTGGTGGGCATCCGCATCACCTGGCTGTATACCGTGTTCGCCGCCAACCATACTTTGGTGGAGTTGTACCTCTCCTATCCCGTGAGCTGGACCGTCACCACCTCGGTGCACATCCTCTGCTTCTTCCTGGTGTATAAAAAATTGCTGAAACGGGAATCCCCCATGCCCGCCGCCGCCCCTTAGCCCCCCATCAAGACCCCGCTGCCGAGCCCCCATCCCAGGGGCTCGTTTTTGCGCCCCATCAGGACCCCCGCTGCCGCGCCCCATCAGGACCCCCGCTGCCGCGCCCCCATCCCAGGGGCTCGTTTTGCGCCCCCATCAGGGACCCGCTGCCGCGTCCCCATCGGGACCCTCGCTGCCGCGCCCCCATCCCAGGACTCGTTTTCGCGCCCCATCAGGGACCCGCTGCCGCGCCCCCATCCCAGGGGCTCGTTTTTGCGCCCCCATCATAAGGCCCCGACTCCCCAATCGCGCCCCGCTGGACGCGGCCAGACGGCGCCGCCGGGGCCGCTGTCCCCCCTGCCGTCCGCCGCGGCCAGGGGGATTTTTCTGGATATTCCTGGAAAAATGGCGGAATTGTTTCAGCTATACTTGATTTTGGTATAATTTTGTAATATAATAGTCCCCGAAATGGAATCTGTATTCGCGGGAGGGGAACGCAATGCACGGGTTGATTCGCCGGGCCATGGGCTTGGCGCTGGCGATGCTGATGCTGTTGGGGGCGGCCCAAGCCCAAACCCTGTATACCGTTCAGGCGGCCAAGCTCTACAAAAAGAACAGCGTGACGGCTAAAATAGTGGCTGACCTGGAGGCGGGGGAAGCGGTAAGGCTTATAGCCGCCAAGGGGAAGTGGGCCAAGGTCAAATACGAGGGCAAGACCGGATTCGTCAAAAAAGCGCTGCTGAAGAGCCAGGCCCCGGCGGACCAGGACCCGGCCGGCGAGGACCAGGGCTCCACGCTGTACGCCCAGGCCCAGCTCAAGCTGTATAAGGCCAAGCGTCTCAGCGCCAAGGTGATGGCGAAGATTCCCCAAGGCGCCCAGGTGCTCCTCTTGGAGCAGGGCAGCAAATGGGGCAAGGTCCGGTACGGGAACAAGACCGGCTACGTGCTGGCGGCCAAGCTGGGCCAGCAGCCGCCTCAGGAGGACGCCCCTCAGGAAGACGCGCCCCAGGAGGACGCGCCCCAGGAGGAACAGTACGCCACCCTTGAGCCGGGGGATACCGGGGAAGCGGTCAAGAAGCTGCAGCGCCGGCTCAAGGCCCTGGAATGGTTTTCCGGGGAGATTGGGGGCAACTATAAGACGCTGACCACCCAGGCGGTCAAGGACTTTCAAAAGGCGGCAGGGCTGCCCCAGACCGGCATCGCCGACAGCGCCACCCAAGCTGCGCTGTACGCCCAAAATGCGCCGGACAATAAGCTGGACAACCGGGGCGAAACGGCGCCGGGCAAGTCCAAGGAGATGGACTGGTGGACCAGCGGCATCCAGGAGATCTTCGCCCGGGGCAAGACCGCCACGGTTACCGACGTGGTCACCGGCCTAAGCTGGCAGGTGGTGCGCTCCGGCGGCACCAACCACGCCGACGTGCAGCCCAAGACCGCCCAGGATACCGCCCTGATGAAGAAGGCCTACGGCGGGACTTGGTCCTGGAACCGGCGGGCCATATGGGTGTCCATCGGGGGTGAAAAGTACGCCGCCTCCATGAACGGTATGCCCCACGGCTCCGATTCCATCAAAGACAATGACTTTGACGGCCACCACTGCATTCACTTCACCAACAGCCGCACCCACGGCACCAACGTGGTATGCGCTCTCCACCAGGCCGCTATCCGCAAAGCTTTGGCCGCCGGCTGACCCATCGCCCGTCCTTCCTCTCCCTCAACCGGCTCCGTTCCCACTGAAACGTCCCTCAGACGCTTATAGCGCCTTAACCGCCCATGGGCCGGCTCTGGCTGAGTTCCGCTCAGCCGTACAGAGCGCCATTTAGGCGGAACCGCCCAGCCGCAGAGGCGGCTGCCCAGGGGCGGCGTACCGTGGGAATGGGGGAAGTTGAGGAGCAAACCGAGAAAATTTGTGAAAAATGTCCTTTGACAATGGGCTCCGGTTGGCTATAATAGAAAGGTGTGCGGTCGCCCAAGATTGGGCTATCCCGCAGCCGCGACAGAGTCCTTTTATCGGGACGCCGGAAGCGGCGGCCGAAAATTAAATAATTCCCCCAACAGCGTGTGGCCTACGGCGTAAATCCAGCGACGTAGGCCGTGCGCTTTTTTATGAAAGAAGGTAGGTACATCTTATGAAAAAAGACAAGGTAGTTTCCGCTCCTGCCCAGCTCCCTCAGGCCAGCCAAGCCCTGGGCGTACAGCCCGTGGGAAGCCTGATGCGCCGCTATGCCCTGCCCTGTATCGTTTCCCTGCTGGTGGGCGCGCTGTACAACATCGTGGATCAAATTTTTATCGCCAACGCCAGCTATCTGGGCTCCTACGGCAACGCGGCCAACACGGTGGTATTCCCCCTCACCGTGGTGGCGCTGGCCGTAGCTGTGATGGTGGGAGACGGCTGCTGCGCCTATGTGAGCATCAGCCTAGGTCAGGGACAAGGGGAGCGGGCCAAGCGCAGCGTGGGCAATGCGGTGGTGTTAAGCCTGGTGAGCGGTCTTTTGCTGGCGGCCCTCTATTTGGTCTTTTTCCAGCCTATCATCGCCATGTTCGGCGGCACGGTCAACCAGCAGACCTTTGACTGCGCCCAGGAGTACTTCTTCTATATAACCTTAGGCCTTCCGTTTTACATGTTCGGCCAGGCTATGAACCCGGTCATTCGGGCAGACGGCAGCCCCCGATTTGCCATGGTATCTACTTTGGCCGGAGCGGTCGCCAATATCATCCTGGACCCGGTATTCATTTTCGTGTTCCGTTGGGGGATGATGGGGGCTGCCGTGGCCACCGTCATCGGCCAAATCATTACGGCTCTGCTGGCGGTCTGGTATTTGCTCCACATGAAGATGCTGCAAATTGGCCGGAAAGAGCTGGCCCTGGATGGGCCGGTATGCCGGCGCACTTTGTCGCTAGGCGCCACCAGCTTCCTATCCCAGATTTCCCTGGTGGCGGCCATGGCGGCCATCAACAACATGCTGCGCGTGTATGGCGCCATGGACAGCGTATTTGGCCAGGCGCAATTCGCCCAGATTCCCATGGCGGTAGTGGGCATTGTAATGAAATTCTTTCAGATCGTAATTTCTATCGTGGTGGGCATGGCCGCCGGCTGCATTCCCATTGTGGGCTTCAACATGGGCGCGGGGAAGACGGACAGGGTCAAGGCGTTGCTTACCCGGCTGCTGTTGCTGGAGGCGTCGGTGGGCGCGGCGGCTTTTTTGCTGGCGGAGTTTTGCCCAGAACCGCTCATTGCCATATTCGGCGCGGCCAATGAAAGCATCTACTACACCCAATTCGCTGTGCGGGCCTTCCGAATCTACCTGTGCCTTGTCGTGCTCGCCTATGTCAACAAGGCCTGCTTCATTTTCCTCCAGGCCATGGGCAAGGCCGCAGCTTCCACCGCCCTGTCCGTGGCGCGGGAGGTGGTTTTCGGCGTGGGGTTTGCCCTTTTGCTGCCCTTATTTTGGGGACTGGACGGCGTGCTGCTTTCCATGCCCGTTTCCGACGCCCTCACTTTCGTTATGACGGCATGGTTCATTGTCCGCACCTATAAAGAACTGGCCGGTCAGCTCCACAATAATGGGCTAGTCCAGGTACCGTATTGACCCATGCTTTCTGGAAGGTTCCGCTGGGGG
This sequence comes from Candidatus Excrementavichristensenella intestinipullorum, assembly GCA_018711685.1. Taxonomy (GTDB): domain Bacteria; phylum Bacillota; class Clostridia; order Christensenellales; family Aristaeellaceae; genus Excrementavichristensenella; species Excrementavichristensenella intestinipullorum. The sequence goes on from DVHZ01000111.1 coordinate 12,041, forward strand.
ATATCCTTCGCCTTGCTCAGAATGCCCTTGGCGGAACCCGCCGGCGGACGCCTGGGGCTGTAAAGGACGGCGCTGTCCGCCCCGCTATGGGGAGGCAACTTCCGGCTACGGACCGGCGGCGTTTCAGCCCACAAAGAGCCCCGTTCCGGCAGTCTATGGCCGGAACGGGGCTCTTTCTCAAACGCCGGACGGGGAAGCCCGTCCGGAAGGAAGGCGATGGGGGGACCTTATCCCTTGGGGTATTCGTTGCACAGCAGGCGGTAGGCGGGCTCGTCCTCCTGAATCGTGGGGAAACGGCCCACCGGCTCCATGAAGTAGTTGTCCGTATTGTCGTCGTTTACCTTGGATACTTCCCCTGCAACCAGTTCGCCGGTGCCCGGCTTAGGCCCGAAAATGTGGGCGATGTGGGGCGTGAGGGAAATGCTGTTACCCGGCAGAATGTGGATCTTTTCCCCTGCCTTAAAGGTGCGCTTGATGCCGTCCATATAGATTTCTACATCGGTCTCCAGCTGCTTGCCCTCTTCGTCGGTGTTCCACAGCATGACCTCCAGTACGCCGCCCGCCCGGTTGATGATGTCCTCGCTCTTGTACAGGTGGTAGTGCTTGGGCAGCCGCTGGCCCTCCTTGAACAGCAGGTACTTCTCGCAGTAGGGTACGCCCACGCTATCGTCGGTGATCAGGCCGTTGCGCACGGTATACAGCACGCAGCCGATCTCGTCAAAATTGCCCGAACCAAAATCGGTGATGTCCCAGCCCATCATGGTCTTGAATACGGTCTGAGCCTGGTCCTTGATCTGCGCCCATTTTTCAGGGGCATAGGCAGCGGTATCGGGCAAATGGATGTTGTTGCGGGCCAGCAGTTCCTCCGCCCAGCGGATCGCCTGATTGACCTGAGAACGCTTCATAATTCTTTTCCTCCTCCACTGAATCTACAGCATACGGATATTATCGCACATTTTTTACCAAACGTCTAGAGCTCATATACGTGATCCATGTTCTTCCAGAAGGTTTCCCCCGGCAGCGGCGCTTGGCACAGCCCCGTGTCCTTCAGCCACTGCTGGTAGCGGGGATCGGCGTACAGGCCGCTCTGATCTGCGCCTTCCTCCACCTCGTTGTACTGGAACAGGTAGAGGTTGCCGTCGGGCATTTCCCCGGCGAAGATGGACAGCTTGGTAAATCCATACTGTTTCAGCAGGTCGCGGATTTCCTGGGGCTGCTGGTCGTGCAGCTGGCAATAGCGCGCAAACAATTCCCGCTTGACTCCGATGACGCAGCCGGTCATTATCTTATTCATAGCCCGTTCCTCCCGTCAAATAAATGCCTGGGCGATATCGGCGCTGATTTCGCTGCCGCTGCGGGCGAAGGTTTCCTCGCCGGACAGCTCCGCCACGATGCGCCCTTCTTTGAATACCAGGATGCGCCGGGCCAGGGAAATCATCTCGTTCATGTCTGAGGAGATCAGCACGATGGCCTTGTTCTCCTTCTTGGCCAGGTCCCATATGAGCTGATGGATGTATTCCTTGGCGCCCACGTCCACGCCTACGGTGGGTTCGTCGATGATCAGCACGTCGCACCCCACCGACAGCCACTTGGATATGCTCACCTTTTGCTGGTTGCCGCCGGAAAGGCTGGATGCCTTGGTGGTCAGGGAAGGGGTTTTGATATCCAGCCGGTCCACCAGATTCTGGGCGTTTTCCCGCTCCAGTCCCGGCTTGATCAGGGGCAGCAGGCGGTTCACATAAAACTTGCGCAGGGTGTTCAGGTTTACGTTCATCTTGATGGTATCGTCCAGGAACAGCCCTTCCTCCTTGCGGTTTTCCGTGATGTAGCCCAGACCGTAGCGGTGCAGGCTCCTGGCGAAATTGCGGGTCTTAATGGGCTGGCCGTTCAGCAGCACCTCCCCCGAGGACATGGGATCAATGCCCAGCACCGTGCGGGCCAGCTCGCTGCGGCCGGAACCCACCAGGCCGTAAAAGCCCAATATCTCGCCCCGGCGCACCGAAAAGCTCAGGTCGTGCAGGTTGTATTGCTTGGAACAAATATGTCTGGCCTCCAGCGCCACAGGGTTGTCCTGAGCGTCCAGGCGGCCCCGATATTCAATGTTGGATTCGCGCCCGATCATCATCTGGATGATCTTCTGCCGGGTCAGGTTCTGCGTCAGGTCGGTGCCGATATAGTGTCCGTCACGCAGTACCGTCACCTTGTCGCAGATTTCCATGACCTCCTCCAGCTTATGGGACACGAAAATCATGATCACGCCTTTTTCCTTCAGCCCCCGCAAAATGCCGAAGAGGATGTTGGCTTCGTATTGGGTGAGGCTGGAGGTGGGCTCGTCCAGCATGAGCACCTTGGCGTTGGCGGAAAGGGCCTTGGCAATCTGAATCAGCTGCTTGTGGGCCGCCGACAGATTCACCACCTTGGTCTTTGGGGGCATGGTGAGCCCCACCATTTCCATATAGGTTTGAGCGGTCCGGTTGACCGCGTTCCAGTCCACAAAGCCGCAGCGGGTGAACTGGTCCATCTTGTCCAGCACGATATTTTCGGCGATGCTGCTGTTGGGGATCAGGTTGATCTCCTGGTTCACGATGCTGATGTGGTTGTGGATCGCGTCGCTGTAGCCGCGCAGCTTGAGCTTGCGGCCGTCCAGGATCACGTCGCCGCTGTCGGCCTGGTAAATGCCGCAGATGATCTTCATCAGCGTGGATTTGCCCGCCCCGTTCTCCCCCAGCATGGCGTGAATCTCCCCTTCGCCGAAGGTGACGGACACGCCCTGGAGCGCCTTAACGCCCTGGAAGGATTTGTAGATGTTTTTCAGCTCCAGCATACTCGGCCTCCGATACGATGGTCGTCGGGGAAGCTCCCGCGGGCGCAGGCCGCGCCCGCAGGAGCAGGGGTGTGCGCAGTACCCTTAGGCGGGTTGCTGCAGAATTTCGGTTTCAATGGTGCCCAGGATCTGCTGGGACAGGGCTTCGATATCGGCCTGCCAGGTGTCCATATTGTCCTTGGTGATGAACACGTACCCGGTGTCGATGTGCTCGCCCCAGTTGATGGGCTCCCAGCCGTCCTTCAGGTACATGAGAATCAGCGGGCAGATGTAGCCCATGCCCCAGCCATTCTGGGATACCGTGTGGTCTACGATGCCCGAAGCGATGCCGTTCATCACTTCATCGGACTGGTCCATGGTGGCGCAGGCGATGTGATCGGCGTTGGGATTGGTGGCGTAGTAGTCCTCCATGGCCATTACCAGGCCCCGGGAGGCGGTGCCGCCAGTGGCGATGATGCCCTTCACGTCCGGGTTGGCTGCCAGGGCGTCGGAGCACTTCTCATACCCCTCGGAATCCACCGCGATGTCGCCCACTTCCTGGCAGATGGACACGTTCTCGTACTCGGCTACCGCGTCCTCCACGCCCTGCTTGCGCAGCAGGGTGTTCACGTCGCCCAGGTTCTCCAGCACGTTGATGATGGCGCCCTCGCCGCCCATCTCCTCGATCAGCTTTTTGGTGGAGTTATAGGCCTGCACGTACACGTCGGAGCACAGCGTCAACGCGGACTCCTGGGGATCGTCCACCAGCCCGGCGTAGGACAGCACTTCGCACCCTGCGTCGTACAGCTCTTTGTACAGGCCGTTGGCGCCGGCGGTATCCGCGCCGAAGATGTAGAACAGGTCATATCCCTGCGCCGCCAGGGCCTCCACGTTCTGGTTTTCTACGTCCTGGGTCCACTCGGTGCCCACGCGATAGGCTACCGTCTGGCCGAACTCCTCCTCAAAGGCCTTTAAGCCCTGGAGCACATAGGTGTCGAAGAATACGTCGGGTCCCGGCCAGTAGCAGCACAGCTTGTACTCATCCTGCTGAAATTCCCACGTCAGGTTAGCCAGGGCGGCGGAGGTGTCCACCTCCACCTCGGTGGCCAGGGCGGCGGAGCAGCCCAGCAGCATCATGGCCGCCAGGACCAGAGACAGGATTCTTTTCATGACAGTACCTCCTTTAAATTGTGGCTTTTCCAAACCGGCTTTTTGCCGGTCAGTTGACGATACGCCGGGCCACCTTGCTGCGCAGGGACTCTACCGACACCGCCAGCAGGATCACCGCGCCGATAAAGGCCTTCTCGAAGTAGATATCCACGCTCATCATGGTCAGCCCGTTGCGCACCATAGTCAAAATCATGGCGCCGCACAGGAACCCCACTGCGGTAAAGCTGCCGCCGTTCAGGGATATGCCGCCGATAGCCACCACCGCGAAGGAGTACAGCATCCAGTCTTGCCCCGTGGTGGGGGAGGCGGTCCCGGTACGGGAGGTCCACAGCATGGCCGCTACCGCCGCCAGGGCACAGGAAATCACATTGCACAGGATGATCACGCTGTCCGCGTTGATGCCCGACAGCCGCGCCGCGCTCTCGTTGCCCCCCACCGCCAGCACGTTGCGCCCAAACCGGGTGTAGCGGAACAGCACGATGAGCACCACTACCAGCAGCAGGAACAACATGAACATCTGGGAGGTCATAAAGGGCGTGCCGGTGAACACCCGGCCCCGGCCCAGGCTGTCAAACCCCTCGTTTACCTTGTAGGAGTAGCCGTGGGAGATGCCCATCCCCAGCCCGTCGTACACGAACTGCATGGCCAGGGTGATCACGAAGGGCGCCAGGCGCAGCCGGGTGATCAGGTAGCCGTTGAGCAGCCCGCACAGGATGCCTACGCACAAGGCTACCGCTACCGCCAGCCCTGAGGACACCCCCATGTCCTGCATCAAAATGCCCACTACCACCGTAGTGAGGCCGCCCACCGCCCCTACCGCCAGGTTCATGCCGCCGATGACTGCCACCATCAGCTGGGCCGCCGCGATAAAGCCGTAACTGGCGATGGTGCGGGACAGGTTGAACAGGTTAAAGGAGGAGAGGAAGGAGTCGGTGAAGATCGAGAAGATCGCCACCAGCAATATGCAGGCGCACACCGCGCTGGAGTAGGATTGCAGGAAGAACCTCTTGACCACGGGAATCTTGCGGACATCGCCGCGCTTCGCTTCAGGCGTCATCGGCACACTCTCCTTTGTTTGGGGCTTCCGCCTGGCCTCTAGTTGTTAACTTACCTAACTTAAGTTCATATGGTAACTCAATTATACATATTTCCCATCAACCTGTCAAGACTGCCGGAATAAAATAGTCTATTTGCACAATGAATTAACCTTTGAATCAGAAGATATCTTGTCTGCCGGCAGAGGGAGGCGAGGGGGGAATTCCGGGGAGAGCCAAAGCCGCCG
>DVHZ01000112.1 GCA_018711685.1 Candidatus Excrementavichristensenella intestinipullorum
TAACTCCGGGCGGAGCCACGAGCCGCAGCGATGTGGCGGAGCCCACCTCCCGAATACGCTGATCTCCCCCAATGCCGCCGCAGAGGGCGGCATTGGGGGGGTGCTAGAACACCGCCTCCCCGATGACCCACCGCCCAAAAAAGCCCCGCTCCACCACAACCCTGCCACCCTCCACACCGCAGCACTCACGCCCCACCAGACCACCAACAGCCCCAACGCCCGGGTCGGGGGGTCCCGGGGGGCGGAGCCCCCCGGGCGCGTCAGGGCCGCCGCCCTTGGGCGGCGGCCCTAACTCGCGGCCCCGTCAGGCGGGTGAGCAAAGGATTTCATCAAGGTTGCCCCGCCCCGTACGGCTCAACAGGAGGCTTCTGGGGCCTGTCGCCAGTCAGCCCTCCTCCTTGCCCGATGCACGAGAAATCCCGTCTCGGCTTGGTTGCCGAAACGGGATTTTTCTATAGACGGGCCTGCGCCTCTATCCATTCGCCCTGGACGAGGCGCCTCAAAGCGCGAGTCGGAGGGGTTCGGGACACAGCGCACCAGGGACTGCTCCCTCTACCTCTACTCCCCAGTCTTCGGTCCCAGGGGGACGCCAGCCAGACCGGTCTCCCCTACCGCCCCGCCTCCGGTAACCGGACTGGAACTGGGAGTTGGCGTGGGGCCGGGGATGGGATCGGGGGACGGATCCTGACTGGGGGTGGGACCAGGCGTAGCGTCTGCCCCGGGAGTAGGCTGCGGCGTGGGCTGAGGCGTATCGTGGGGAGCCGGCGAGGGCGTCACCTGGGCGGGCTTTATGACCTGAACCTGACATTTGGCATTAAGCCCGTTGCGGGTAGTTACGGTAATGATGGCCTTGCCCGACTTGCGGCCAGTGACGTAGCCATTCTTGTCCACCTTGGCTACCGCCGGTTTGCTGCTGGTCCAGGTAAGCTGGCCGTCGCTTCCGTCCAGAGAAAGGCCCTTGGCTAGATTGGCTGTCTCCCCCACCACCAGGGTCATCTGCTGGTCGGAGAGACGGATATAGCTGGGCAATGTGAGCACCTGCACCGCCAGACTATCGCTATGGCCGTTTTCGGTGCGGGCGGTAATGATGGATACCCCGTCGCCCACGGCGCTGACCCAGCCCCGTTGGTCCACCGTAGCCACCTTTTCGTCGGTACTCAGCCAAGTAACAGCGCGGCCTGAGGCGTCGGCGGGCGTAACCTTGGCCTTCAGCTGGGCGGCGGCGACCAGCTTACCCGTACCATTGAGGAACAGGGTGAGGCTGGATTTGTTGATGGCAACCCGCTTCACCGCAGGCGCTACCGTGATCTTTAAGGTGGCCTTGACGCCGCTTCCGTCCCCAGCAGTGGCGGTAATGCGTGCGGAACCCTTTTTCTTGGCCACCACCTTGCCTTGCTGGTTCACGGATACCACAGAGGGATTGCTGCTCTTCCAGGTCACCTGTCCGCCGGCCTGTTCCGGCTCTGCCGTGCAGGTGAGCTGGAGTTCGTCCCCAGGGTTCAACGGGCCGCCCTCCGGCTGATAGCCCTGAATGGTCAGGGATACCGCCGGTTCTTTTACCGTAACGATGCACTTGCCTACCAGCCGGTTATGGCTCATGGCGGTAAGCAGCGTCTGCCCGGGATTCACCCCGGTGACCACGCCTTTGGCGTTCACTGTGGCCACCTGAGAGTCCAGGGTAGCCCAGGCGAGCTGGCGATGGGTAGCCGCCGCAGGGATGATCTGGGCTTTCGCCTGGGCAGTCCCGCCCTTGAGCACCAGGATCTCCTGGGGCAGTTCCACCCCGGTTACCGGCTGAATCACCTGTATCTGCACCTGGCGGGTCACCTGAGTACCCCCTTGGGCAGCTCGGGCGGTGATGATGATCCTGGTCTTGCCCGTCTTATTCGCTCGCACCACGCCCTTCTCGTCCACCTGGGCCACCTTGGGCGCGGCGCTCTTAAAGGTGATCTGGGCGTCCACCCCGGCGGGCTGGGCCTGAGCCAGCAGCCACAGGGTCTGGCCCACGTCGATTTCCTGGGTTTCGCCCTGGGCCAACAGCCCCCGCTCGGTGTAGACCTGAATTCCCGACAGCGTGTCGGATACGGTCACCCGGCACTGGGCAGTCAACCCATCCTGGGTGCAGGAGGCGGTAAGCACGGTCTCCCCCTGGCTTACCCCGGTGACGGCGCCCTCCTGGCTCACCACCGCGACGGCGGGATTCTGGCTCTGCCAAAGGACCAGGCCCGGGTCCAGGCCATAGGGCACTACGGTCAAGGTCATGGGCACCGTCTGTCCGGGGGCCACCGATATTGCCTCAGGAAGGGCGATGCTCTCCAGTTGTCCCCGCACCTCCACCTGAAAAACGCCCACCGCGCCGCTGCCGTCCCGGGCCAGGGCCTGAATGGAGGCGGTTCCGGGAGCCACGCCGGTTACCACGCCGGTTTCATCCACCTGGGCCACTAGGGGATGGCTGCTATGCCATTCCAGGCTACGGTCCCCCGCATCCAGCGGGGATACCACCGCATTGATGCGCATACTGCCCCCTACCCCCAGCACCTTTTGCTCCGCCTCCAGCAGAATGGTGGTCACGGGCTTGCTCACCCATACCAGGCATTCCCCCATCACGCTGGCATCGGCGGCGGAGCGGGCCGTCACCCGAGCCGCGCCTACGGACAGGCCCCGCACCACTCCGTTCCCGTCCACGGTGGCCACGCTGGGATTGGCGCAAGACCAACGCACCACTCGGTCCGTGGTATCCTCTGGAGCCAAGTCGGGAACAAGGGACAACTCCCCGTCCACAAAAACCTGGGCGGCGGCGGGCAAGGTGATGGCTTCTACCGGCACCCGCACGAACAACTCATAGGTGCCTATCGCGCCGCTTCCGTCCTGGGCCAAGGCGCTGATGACCGCGCTGCCTCCCCCTACGCCGGAAACCACCGCCCGGCCATCTTCCTGGCTTACGCTGGCTACGGCGGGATCGCTGCTGCGCCAGAGGATCTCCTGGGACGCATCGGAAGGCAACACCTGGGCGGCCAAGGTCAGGCTGTCCCCCCGCAGAATGCGGGACACCGCCTCTCCCCCGTCACTCATGCCCACCAAAATATCGCTTACTGCCGGCACCACTTGCACTTCCATCTGGGCTTGAGCGCCGCCCGCGTCCTGGGCCCGGGCGTACAAGATCACCTTGCGCCCCACTGCGTCCGCGGCAGTCCGCAGGGTCGCCTGCCCATTCTCGCCAACCTCAATCCAGGCGCTGGCCGGATCGCTGCTCACCCACGCCACCGTGGGATCGGTGGCGTTGTCGGGCCACACGGTGGCCTTCACCGGCCAACTCCCCCCAGCCATCAGCTGCTTCTCCTGGGGCTCCAGCTGGATGCGCTCCACCAGGATGGGCCGCACCTGGATGTCTATCTCCCCGAATACGCCGCTGCCGTCCTGGGCGAGAGCGCGCACCTTCACCCAGCCTACCTTTAGGCCGGTGAGGACGCCCTCCTGGCCGATAATGGCCACGGTGGGGTCGCTGACCTCCCAGCTCACCTGCTGGACGGCCCCTTCCGGCTCTACCCGGGCCAGGAGGCGCAGCGTTCCCTCCACCAGCACCCAGTTCTCCCCCGTCTCGGTGGTCAGGGTTACGCTTTGGGCCAAGGGCGGTTCAGGCGCAGGGGTGGGTTCCCCAGGGGCCGGGTCAGTCTCCCCCGGAGCCGGAGCGGCCTCTCCAGAGGCAGTCTCTCCCGAATCCGGACCGGCCTCCCCGGCGGCCGGTGCAACCATCTCCAGGGCGGAAAAATTTTCCGCCAGGTCAACGCCGTCCGCTTGCCGGCTTTCCATCGCCCTTTCCGCCGCGGCGGCTCCGGTGTGGGACGCGGCGCTCTGCTGCGCCGCAGCGAAGCCTGGCGTCCACATCACCGCCAGGCACAAAATCCAGGCCATCAGCCGGTTTATGTTCCTCATGCCGTCCTCCTGGGCCCTCAGGGCCCTTTCGGGATAATTCACAGTTCCCTGCCAATATCTTGCATTCCATTATACCCGTTCTTCCGCAACAGGTCAACCACAAAAGCGGACATTCTCCAGGGCGTGGGCCTGCGGGAGGCGCGGTCCTTATGCCATATTCTACCGCCTTTGCCTTGGTCGTTCGCACCGCAGCGCCGTCCGTGGGCTTTACCCATAGGACTGCAGGCGCGTTCCCTTCCCCTGGTTTTTGAGACACCGGCATCAGGGCCGAGGCAGGGCGAAAAGCATGTTGCGGGCGCGAAGGCCCATCGACAATTCTTTACGCGGTATTTCTTTATCGTTTTGTGACGGACACTATAATGGTAGGCAGGCCGGAGATATGGGCCGGGCAAAGGGGGCACCCCGGAAGGATAAACCGGCGGCGTATTGGCGGCGATATTCCCGCGCCGCCAAGCGCCGGGTCTCCGCCCGGCGCAGCAAAGCGCGAACTGACCGGTAAGCGGCAGGGCAATGGGAGGAGGATGAAGCCATGAACCGCGTTATCATCATAGATGACGACAAGGAACTTTGCGCGTTGATGAAAAAGTGCGTGGAACGGGAAAACCTGTCCGCAGCGGCAGCCCATAGCGGTTTAGCGGGCCTGCAGCTGATATCGGACCATCAGCAGGCCTGTTCTCTCATCATTTTAGACGTCATGCTGCCGGATATGGACGGTTTTCAGGTGCTGCGGAAAATCCGCCAAAAGCACAATGTGCCGGTACTGATGCTGACGGCCAAAAGCGACGAGGCGGATAAGGTTTGCGGGCTGCGGCTGGGAGCCGACGATTACCTGACCAAGCCCTTCAGCCTTAACGAGTTGATGGCCCGGGTCCATTCGCTGATCCGGCGCTATACCACTTTCAATTCCGCCGCCGGCAGCGAGGCCGGCGCCATCCTGCTGAAGGATATGGTGATCGATAAGGCCTGCCGGACGGTGACCGTGCGCAACCTCCCTGTGGAACTGACGGGCAAGGAATTCGACCTGCTTTTGTTTCTGGCCTCCCACAAGGGCAGGGTATTTACCAAAAAGCAGATTTACACCCAGGTATGGGCGGAGGAATACGCCTTTGACGACGGCAACATCATGTCCTTTATCAGCAAGCTGCGCAAGAAGATCGAGGCCAATCCGGAGCAGCCGTTTTATATTCAAACCGTGCGGGGCGTAGGGTATCGCTTCAATCAGGAGGCCTAGTCATGGACATCAACCCCTATCTTCTAATGGCCTTGTTGGCCGCCTTGCTGGCCATCGGCTATCTTGGGGCAAGGCTGCGCCGGGTCCACGGCCAGCTTTCCCGCATCCGGGAGGCCTTAACGGATATGAAGGCCGGAAACCTGAACCGCCGGGTACTCGCCGGGGAAAGCGATCCGGCCAGGCAAATCTGCTACGACATCAACCAGATCGCCATGAGCAGCCAGGCGCAGCTGATCCGGCAAAAGCAGTCCCAGCAGGCGTATAAGCGGCTGATGACCAGCCTTTCCCACGACGTCAAAACCCCCCTCGCTTCGTTGGTCGGCTATTTGGAGGCAGTGGAAAGCGGGATGGTCACAGGGGAAGAGCGGGAAGCATATATCCGCGTGGCGGTGGACAAGGCCCATCGCCTGAGAACATTTGTAAACGCCCTGTTTGAATGGGTCAAGCTGGACGCGGGAGAGCGGATTTTCCATTTCCAGCTGTGCGACCTGAACGAGCTATCCCGCCATATTATGGCTGATTGGGTGCCCCTGCTGGAAGAAAACCATATTGCCTATGAAATCGAGATACCCGAAGCCGAATACATGACGCGGCTCGATCCCACCGCCTATACCCGCATACTCAATAACCTGCTGCAAAATATCCTGGTCCACAGCGGCGCCGCCCAGGCCTCCCTGACCATCACCGAAACGGAGGAGGCTGCCCGAATCATGGTAGCCGATAACGGAAAGGGCATTGCCCCAGGCGATCTGCCCCATATCTTCGAACGGATGTACCGGTGCGATCAGGCCCGGGGCGCTAGGGGAAACGGCCTGGGCCTGTCCATTGCCCGGGAATTGGCCAGCGCCCATCAGGGAACCCTTACGGCGTCCAGCGCGCCCGGAGCCGGAACGGCCTTTACCCTGGTCCTCCCCAAAGCCCCGTGACGACGCGGGACTTTCCCCTTTTGAAAACAAGGGAAAAACAAGGTTCCGGCAAGGTTGGGGCAAGGTTGAGGCCTTATCCTGGAAACAGGAGCACAGCCGGTTTTTCAGGACCGGCCGATAGGAGGCGAAAGATTTCAATGAACGGCTTTGCGATTGAAACCAGGGGGCTGACCAAGATTTACGGCGGGCAGAAAGCCGTCGATGGCGTGGATCTTCACGTGGGAAAGGGCCGCGTGTACGGCCTGCTGGGCCGCAACGGAGCCGGAAAAACCACCGTAATGAAAATGATCTTGGGCCTTACCTCCATTACTTCCGGCGAAGCCTACGTGTTCGGCCAGACCGTCAAGGGCCACGAAAAGCGCATATATCCCCGGATTGGCGCCATGATCGAATCGCCGGGGTTTTATCCCAATTTGACCGGAACGGAAAACCTGGAGATTTTTGCGGCGCTGCGGGGCACCCCTTGCCCCAACGCCGTCAAGAACGCCCTGGAGGTGGTGGGACTGCCTTACAAGGACAAGAAGCTGTTCGGCAAGTACTCCCTGGGCATGAAGCAGCGCCTGGGCATTGCCTGCGCCATCCTCCATGACCCGGAACTGCTGATTCTGGACGAGCCCACCAACGGACTGGACCCCATCGGCATCGCGGAAATGCGGGAATTCCTTCGCGGACTGCGGACGCAGCGCGGAAAAACCATCCTGATTTCCAGCCATATCCTCTCCGAAATCGCGCTGGTAGCGGACGATATCGGCATCATCCACCACGGCGTTTTGCTGGAAGAAAACAGTATGGCGGCCTTGGAAAAGAAAAACCGGAAATATATTCAGCTCCAAGTGTCGGATGTTTCCAGGGCCTCTTTGATTCTGGAACGGCAGTTTCACGCTGGCGATTATGACCTTCAGGATGAACACAGCCTGCGTCTTTACGATACCGCCCTGGATATGGGGGCCATCAACAAAGCCCTGGTCATGCAGGGCGTGACCGTCTCCGGCTCTCAGCTCTGCAATGATACGCTGGAGGATTACTTTAAGCGGATTACGGGGGGCGAGGGCATTGCTTAAGCTGATCCACATCGAATTCATAAAACTTCGCCGCAGAAAATTGATCTGGCTGATGCTGCTGGCAGCCCTCTTTATGCCCTTTTTTGCTTTCCTATATTTCCATTATTTTGGGGATACCGGGATTGTCCCCGCAGCCTTTTACAGATGGTCTGCCTTTGGGTTTACATTGTTTATCATTCTGCCTTTCGTCCTGGGAATGCTGTGCGCCGTACTCGTGCATGACGAAAACCGGTTTGACGTACTCAAGCAGCTTTGGATCGTGCCGGTCAGCAAGTTGGGATATTTTTTCAGCAAGTTCTTTGTCATGCTGATTTATTCCGTGGGGTTTATGCTGATTACCGCCATAGCCTCCGTGTTGTTTAGCGTACTGCCTGGATATGTGGCTTTCGAATGGAACAGTATAGGGTTTCTGCTGCAAAAATGCATGGAAATTGCCCTGCTTACCGCTTTGGCCATGCTTCCGGTATTCGCAATCGCCGCATCCCGAAAAGGGTATATCCTATCGGTTTGCGTTACCCTAATTTACGCTTTTGCCAGCTTCTTTATGACGCCCATCAATCTGTACCTACACCCGCTTTCCAGCGTATCGGCCATCATTTCGAGAAACGGAGATATCCCGGGCCTTGTGCTTCCCCAGGCCGCCCATGTGCCCATGGCGCTCCTGTGCATTTCCGTTTGGGGCATTGCCGCCGTGCTGTTTGCAATGGTATCGCTGAATAGAGGAAGGTAAGGTGGAATCATGAAAATATTGCTGTGGGCGGAATGCCAAAAACTCCGGCGTTCCAATATCCTCTTGTTGGCCCTCTTTGCCACGATTTTCATTGCCGCTATCGTCTTTATAGGCGGAAAGACCACGGTTGACGGTGTGGACTTCGTAGAAAACAACGGCTGGTATATGGCCACTACCTTAACGTGGGCCACCATGTTTATTCTGCCAGCTATGATTGCGCTGATAGGCAGCTATATGATTTGCAGAGAAGAACAGGACGGTACGATAAAACATCTCCGCTTAATTCCCATCGACGAAAGAAAATTGACTGCCGCAAAGATGTCCGTCACCTTTGTTTTAAGCGTACTGATTTATTTGCTGCTCTTTGTCATGACCTTTGGAATTGAAGCTGCGCTCCATTTTTCGGCGTTGTCCATGAAAACTGTTCTCGGCTTCCTAAAAATGTATTTGATACAAGGAGGCAGTATGTTTTTTGCGGTATCGCCCATCATCGCTATCGTGCCGTATGCGAAAAAAAGCTATTGGCTGGCGCTGCTGCTGGCAGAAATTTACTCGTTTTCAGGACTGTTTATGAGCATGTCGGCCCGGCTAAAAACTTTCTATCCAATAACAGCGGCGTTCGGTGTGTCCGGATACTATGATACCACCGCCCAAAACCGGATTTATAGCGCCGTTGTCCTGGCGCTGTGCGGTTGTCTCGCGGCCTTTCTGTTGGCCGGGTTAAACCGCAACCAGAAAGGAAAGGCCCATGAAGAAGACGCTGTATAGGGTGCGGGAAGGAAAAGTCTTGGCCGGTGTTTGCGGCGGCCTGGCAAAACACTTTGATGTAAGCCCCAAATCGGTCCGCCTGCTTTTTGCGCTGATGTGCGCAGCTTTTTCCAGCGGTTTGATTCTGTATATCGTTCTGATGGCCTTCATGAAGAAAGAACCAGAATAAAGCGAAGGGCCGGAAGCTGCTCCCTGCTGCGCTTTGACGCCCGTAGCGCGCCGGGCGGCGGAAGAGGCCGCTGCGGCTTCCGGCTTTCCAAGGGCAGGGCCGCCCCGGGAGGCGATCCCCGGGGCGGCCCTGCGGTTTTGACAGATAGGTTTAGGAAGGGGTTTTTAGCCGGCAAACGCGCGCACGATGGCGGTGACGATGGCCTGGCAGTCGGTGGTGGCGCCGGAGATGATGTCCACGCCGGTGCTCTGGGTGGAGATGATGGAATCCACATACTGAGCCAGCTGCTCGTCGGTGATCAGCATCTCGTCCCGGCCCTCGCCGATGGCGATACCGGTGATCTGGCCGCCTTCCACGGTGATCTTGACCTCGATGGTGTCGTGCATGCCGTCCACGACCTGCACGTACTCGCCGTCCTCGGCGTCAGCCCAGGCGGGGCCGGTAGTCTCTTCCTTGACCACCTCGATGATCTCGGACTCGCCGCCGAAAGCGGTCTGGGCCGCGGTGCGGCCGGAGAGCATGGCCTCGGACAGGAACACGCCGTTCTGGTACAGGTTGGACACGTAGCTGCCCAGCTCGCCCGCTTCATACAGGCCGGGGATGGGCTCCTCGTCCCAATCCAGCACGCGGCCGGAGGTATCGCGCTGGGCGCCGCCGGTGGTGGCGACCAGGGCGGGGGTGATGGCGATGGCGTAGTAGGGGCCAGTCTCAATCTTGGCCATCAGCTCGGGATCGCGGCCGAAGTCCTCGTCCACGCCCTTGTCGCACATCTCGTTGTAGCGGTCGATGGTGGCCTGGAGGGCCTCGGGATCGCGGCCGATCTTCTCAGCCAGCTCGGCGATGGTGTCGGCCTTGATGATCCAGCCCTTTTCGATCTCGGCCAGGTTGTCGTTGGACCAGGTATAGCCCTCGGTGGTGGTGGGCCAGCTCAGCCACTGGCTGGCGATGGAGCCCGCCTGACGGGTGGTCTCGTCGAAGATCAGGTGCACCGGCAGGGCGCGCTCATGGGGCAGGTCCACATAGCGGCCGTACTCCATGTACTTCATGTGCTGGCGGTGATAGCCGTAGGCTTCGTTGTAGAAGCGGTTGCTGTCGGAGTCGATCTCGATCCAGGAATTGCCCGCCATGGTGAAGTTGCGCATGAAGGTGGACTCATACTCGGGAACCTTGAAGCCCAGCCAGAAGCCGCCGGACTGGGTCTGGTTCTTCATGTGCCAGATCTTGGCGCCCGCTTCCATCAGCATCTTGATGCCGTCGCCGGTGTTGCCCGGGGTGCCGGCGGTGTACACCTGATCCATGCCGTGGAAGTCCCGCTGCATCTCCAGGTTGTTCTCGTAGCCGCCGCAGGCCAGCAGCACGCCCAGCTTGCTCTTGATGGCATACTCGTTGCCCTCGGCATCCTTGGCGATGACGCCGCTCACTTCACGGGTGACCGGGTCCTGCACCAGGGCGATGGCCGGGTTCTCGTAGCGCACCTCAATGCCCCGCACCTTGGCCGCCTCGGCGAAGCAGCGCCACACGCCGCCGTTCTCGAAAGCGCCGGAATTCTTCTTGCGCAGGTGCGCGCTGGCGCCGCTAAAGTTAGAGCCCTCGAAGGAGTCGAACTCCAGCACCATGCTGCCCCACTGCAGCTCGCCGCCGCCCACATAGCCGGCCTCATAGCCCGCGCTCTCCGCAATGCCCTCGATCCAGGGCAGCTGGGTGGCAAAGCCGTTGACCAGCCAGTCCAGATACTCGTCGGGGATGGGGTTGGGCTCGTTGCAAGCCTGCAGATACAGTTTGAAGTCGTCCACCGCATCCTCGGACGGCACGATGAAGGTCTGTCCGGAAGCGATGGAGTTGCCGCCCGCCAGTTCCTCGGGCATCTTCTCCAGGATGACTACGTTGGCGTCGGGGTCGATGTCGTGGGCCTCTACCGCAGCCGCCGCGCCCGCCAGGCCGAAGCCCACGATGACGAAGTCGGCTTCCTCATCCCACTCCACCGTGCTCACCGGGCGCACCCAGTCGGCGGAGGCGGGCAGGGCCAGCCCCAGGGCCAGCGCCAGCACCAGTACCATGGATAACCACTTTTTCATACCATACCCTCCCTTTCGTTCATGGCGTTCCCCGCATACGCCTCAGCACGCATGCGCCTCAAATTGGGCCGTCTTTCGGCGGCAAAACGCCTTTTTCCCGCGACAGAACGGCTTGCAATTTTAAGAAACACCATTTATAGTTATAGTATAGACTGTCAAGCCCCTTGATAGTCAAGCCTTTAACAAACTTTTGTGAAACTTTTTTGCGGCGGAGGGATGGTTATGCGTTTGTCCATCGGCGTGCTCGCCAAGGCATTTAACCTCAGCGACGAAGCGCTGCGCTATTATGAAAAAAAGGGCTTTCTGCACCCCAGGCGGGAGGGCAGCGGCGGGTACCGGGTGTTTGAAAAGGCGGACATCCAGCGCATCGCCAACATCAAGCGCCTGCAAAACCAGGATTTTTCCCTGGACGAAATCCTCAGCGTGTACTCCGGGGCCGGCGAGGCGGACTTGACCGGCCTGTACCAGCAAAAGGTGGAGCGCGTTCGCCGGGAGATCGCCTACCGCCAGCGCATGCTGGCCCATCTGGAGGAAACCGTCGCCCTGCTGGAGCGCCTGCCCGGCAGCCTGAACCAGCCCGAAAGGGTGGGACTGGATACGGTATACCTGCTGGAGTATCCCTCCATAGACGCCATGTGGGCCCGGATCACCAAGGAGCCCCTGCTCAAGCACCTGTTCCAGCACCTGCCCCTCACCTCCTTCACCACCATCGTGCCCAAGGCCGCAGCGGCGGGGGACTTGAGCCAGGTGCGCAAGGGCATTTTGCTGCGCCGCCAGGACGCCAGGGTGCTGGAGGTGGACGTGAGCCAGATGCGGGCCATCGACGCCCGCCAGGCCGTGAGCTGCCTGTTCCGGGTGGAGAACGGCCTGTTCGACGTCCGGGGGCCCCTCTCCCTGGCGCTGAACTATCTGGAAAGCCAGGGGCTCACCCTCAGCGACGACCTGTTCACCATTCAGCTGGTGAACTTCATCGACGGCAGCGACCGGCCGGTTCACTATTCCCGCCTGTTGGCCCCCATCGCCGCCCAACCCGCGTCCTAAGGCGGTCCGCCGCAGGCTCGGTCCCCGCGCCCCTTCCCACCGGAACGAGGGGGGCGGGGAGCTTGGCTCCCCGCCCCGACGCAGAAGGTCCGCCGCCCCTGGCGGCGGACCTTCTGCGCGCCCGGGGGGCTCCG
>DVHZ01000113.1 GCA_018711685.1 Candidatus Excrementavichristensenella intestinipullorum
GGGGGCGCGGCGATATTTTTTCTGGGGGCGGGGGGCGGATATCCGGTTATGGGGCCAGGGGGGCGGAACAAAGGGGGGCATGGGGGAAAGGCGGCCCTGGGCCGGGCGGGGCGGCAGGCAACCATATCCGGTGGCGGGGGCGGTCCTCTGGGCAGGCGTTTGCCCGGGGGCGGGCGGCGTCCGGCTTCATTTGTGGTTTTTTCGCGGAATTGCTTGTTCTAACGGGCCGGGGCGTGTATACTGAATAAATGGGGCGGGGAACCATTCGCGGCGCCGTCCCATCTAAATCAATATTACCGCCGGATGGGAGAAAATCATGCAACCGACACAGAATTTGGCCAAGCAGCTGACACAGAATATTGGGCAGGTCATCGTGGGCAAGCGGGAAGTGGTGGAGCTGATGCTCATCGCCCTGCTGTGCCGGGGCCACGTGCTCATCGAGGACGTGCCCGGCGTGGGCAAGACCACCTTGGCCTCTGCCCTGGCCCGTTCCCTGGACTGCTCCTTTAAGCGCATCCAGTTCACCCCGGACATCACGCCCTCGGACATCACCGGCTTCACCATCGCCAACTTCAAGACCGGCGAGATGGAGTACCGGGAGGGGCTGGTGATGAGCCAAATCGTGCTGGCGGACGAGATCAACCGCACGTCGCCCAAGACCCAGTCCTCCCTACTGGAGGTGATGGAGGAGGGGCAGGTGAGCGTGGACGGCACCACCTACCGGATGCCCCAGCCCTTTATCGTGCTGGCTACCCAGAACCCGGTGGACTTCGTGGGCACCTATCCCCTGCCCGAGGCCCAGCTGGATCGGTTTTTTATGAAGATATCCATCGGCTACCCCACCGCCGAGGAGGAGACCGATATCCTGGAGCGCTACACCACCGGGGCCCGGCCCATGGAACAGCTGCGGCCCATCTGCTCGGCCCAGGAGATCGTGGCCCATCAGCAGGAGGTGGGCAAGGTATACGCCTCCCGAGAGGTGCGCGCCTACGTGTCCCTGATCGCCGCCGCTTCCCGGAAGTATGCCGGCCTGCAGCTGGGCATCTCCACCCGGGGCGCCATCTGCCTGCTGCGGGCGGGCCAAGCCCGGGCGCTGCTGGATGGGCGGGACTACGTGATCCCCGAAGATATTCAGCGCATGGCCGCCCCGGTGTTGGCCCACCGGGTGCAGCTGTCCCCCGAGGCGCGGATGCGGGGCATCAGCGCCGAACGGGCGCTGCAGGCGGTGATCGGCGCGGTGCAGGTGCCGGTGAGGACCGCGTGAGCAGGCTGGCTTTTGGGTTTATCCTGGTGATGCTCACCGCCCTGGTGGTAGCCCTGTCCACCGGCGCACAGATCTACTACCTGCTGGCCTTGGCCATGGGCATGATGCTGGCGGTGGCGCTGTTTTCTGTGTTGGCGGCGCTGTTCACCGTGCGGGCCCAGGTGCGCTGCCCCCGGCGCAGCGTGGAGCGGGGGCAAAGCATTCCGGTGGTGGCTACGGTGCGGCACATGGGCTTTTTGCCGGTGCGGTCGGTGGCGCTGCGGCTGTCCCTGCCCGGCGGCGCGGACCAGCCCGACGCCTTGGAGCTCACTGCCCTGCCCTGCGTCACCCATACCTATGAACTGGCCCTGACCGCGCCCCATCGGGGGGTGTACAGCGTGGGCATCAGCGGCGTGTCGGCCACCGACGTATTCGGGCTGTTTACCCTGTCCCGCCGGGCCGCTCGCTCCTCCTTTACGGTGGAGGTGCTGCCCCACGCCCGGCGGCTGCCCCCCATGACCCTAAACGCCGGGGACAGCGCGGAGAGCCGGCTGGCCCGGATGACCGAGGACAACGCCTCCCCCGCCGACGTGCGCACCTGGGTGCAGGGGGACGCGCTGAAAAAGGTGCATTGGAAGCTGTCCATGCGCAAGCGGGAGCTGATGGTGCGCACCTACGAGGAATCCACCCGGCCGGATACGCTGCTGCTGCTGGACCTGTATCCCCTGAACGCCCTCAAAAGCCACGCCCTGACCATTGAGGACGCGGTATGCGAGACCGCCGCCTCTTTGGCCCTGGCCCAATTGAAGGAGGGGTATCCTGTACGTATGCCCCTGAACAGCGCCCATCCCACCGAGGTGGCCGGAGAGGGCGCGGCCGCCGGGGGCAGCTTTTTGACCGCCCTGGGCCGGGTGAGCTTCGACAGCCCCTATCCCTTTGAACAGGTGCTGGCCCTGGAGATGCGCCGGATGCAGCGCACCGGCGGCGCGGTGCTGATTACGCCCCGGCTCACTCCCCGCATCGCCGACCTGGCCCTGCAATTGCGCCGGGGCGGCATGATGGTCACGGTGTGCTGGATTACCGACAACCGCCGGGAGGAGGCGGACCGGCTCTTGTCCCGGCTGCGGGACGGCGGGCTGCGGGCCTACCGGGTGGACCCCTGGGGACAGGGACTCACGGAGGAACAGATGATTGGAAAGGAACCCTTCCATGGACAGGCGGGTTAAGCCGAGAAAGCTGTTGGACCTGGCCGGGGCCGGGCTGATCGCCCTGGTGCTGGGCGCGGCTTTGTCCATGGTGCTGTCGGACGCCTTCTCCCTGGCGGCCTCCTTTAAGCAGGTGCTGCTTACCTGCGCCGTCACCGCCCTGGTGATGATGGTGAGCGGCTGGGGCCGGGGGGGCAGGGCCTTGTCCCTGGCGCTGGCCGGGGCGCTGCTGCTGTACCTGGCGCTGCCGCCGGTGAGCCTCTTTGGACAACTGTCCGGCATGTTGGGGGCGCTGGTAGAGATGGGGAGCGGGGAGGAACTGCCCCTATCCCAATACGGCCCCTTGATCGGCATGGTGATGGGCGCTCTGCTGACGCTGGTGCTGTACTGGATGGCCCAGATGAGCGGCGGCGTGTACCCGGCCCTTACCCTGTCGGTGATGCTGATGATGGGGGGCTGGTTCCTCTCCAACCAGCTGAACCCCTTATATACCATGATGGCGGTGTCCGCCCTGGCGGCCATGTTCGCCCGGGCCTCCGACGAAAAGATTACCTACCTGCGGGCGGTGCCGGCGGCGGTGCTGGCGGCTGCCCTGGCTATGGCCATGGTGCCTGCGGGCAACCTCACCTGGCAGCCCCTGCGGGACGCCGCCCAGAAGGCCCGGGAGCTATTCAACGACTATTTCCTGTTTACCGATCCCCGCACCACCTATTCCATCAGCGCCGACGGCTTTCAGTCCCGGGGCGAAATGCTGGGCGGCCCCGCCGAGCCCAGCATGTCCCAGGTGATGCTGGTGGAGACCGACCACGTGCTGTTGATGCGCGGTTCGGTAAAGCGCACCTATACCACCTATTCCTGGACCGAAAACGCGGTGAACAGCCGCTATGTGTTCATCGACCCCACCCGCCGCGCCGTTCGGGACCAGGTGTTCGACAGCACGCGTCTGGATGGGCTGGATATCAGCGGCGCGTTCCAGCAGGTGGAGGCCCAGGTGACCATGCTGTCCCCGGGCATCTCCACCCTGTTCGTGCCCCACCGCATTACCGATTTTTCCGCGCCCCTGGATTTGGTGACCTACTTCAGCTCCAGCGGTGAGGTCTTTATCACCCGGGGCGTGGAGCCGGGAGACGCCTATCAGGTGACCGCCCTGGTGCCCACTGGCGACGTGGCCGCCACCGACAGCCTGCTCCAGCAGGCCGCCGCCCGCGGCGACGACGGCAGCTATGAACAGGCTCTGGCTTCCTATACGACCCTGCCCCAGGGCATCGACCAGCGGGTGTACCGGCTGGCCCAGCAGTTGGCCCAGGATCAGGCCACCCCCTACCGCAAGGCGCTGGCCATTCAGGACTACCTGATGAACAACTATACCTATACCCTGGAGGTAGAGTACCCGCCCCAGGGCCAGGACTTCGTCAGCTATTTTCTGCTAGACAGCCGGCAGGGCTATTGCAGCTACTTCGCCTCGGCCATGGCGGTGATGGCCCGCATGGTGGGATTGCCCTCTCGATACATAGAGGGATACCTGGTGCCCGTGCGGGATGGAGGGGCTACGGTGGTCACCGGCAAAAACGCTCACGCCTGGGTGGAGATCTACTTCGAGGGCGCGGGGTGGGTAAGCTTTAATCCTACCCCGGGCAGCGGCGATACCTACCAGCCGCCCTCCGGCGGCGGCCAGGATGAGGGGACGGATCAGGAGAAAGGGCAGACGCCCGATCAGGGCGGCGCCCAGCCCACGCCCGAGCCCACCCCTGAACCCACCAACCAGCCCGGCCAAGGGGACATTATGGACGACGCAGCCCAGGACGAGACGGAACAGGAGGAACCCCAAGAGGAACCCCAGGAAGAGCTTGAGGAAGAGCCTGAGGAATCCCCCCAACAGGAGCCTGAGGAAGAGCCTCAGGAGGATCCTTGGGAGGATGAACAGCAGCCGCCCAACCGGTGGTGGCTTTGGCTGCTGTTGCTGGTGCCCTTAGCCGCGCTGGCCTATTGGGTGGTCCAGCGGTTGCGGCGCAGCGATCCCCGCCGCTTAACGGCAGGCCGGGGCGCAGCGGCGGATAAGCTGGCCATCTGGTATAGGGCGCTGCTGCTGGCGTTGGAGCAACAGGGCCAGGTGCCCGGCCCGGGAGAGACGCCTCTGGCTTTTGCCCAGCGGCTGAAGGAAGCGGGACTGGCGGAAGACTCTCTGGTGGAGGTAGCCAGGCAAATCAGCCTCAACCGCTACGCCGGGCAGAAGGTGGAGGTGGGGACGCTGGCGCAGGCCCGCGCCGCCTATGCTCAACTTACCAGCCAGCTCAAGCCCTTGGAACGGATGCGCTGGCTGGGGCAGAGAATCTTCCGGGGTCTGGGCAGCTTTGTCCGGATTCCCTGACCGTTTGGATGAGCGCAAATCCGGGGGCGGAACGGGGGGCCGGGGGC
>DVHZ01000114.1 GCA_018711685.1 Candidatus Excrementavichristensenella intestinipullorum
CCGCCGCCATCATACCCGGCAAAATCCCTTTCATCGCCGTATCCTCCATTTTTTTGACCGTCATTGCGGCTTCACTTGCAATACGACCGGCAGCGGCCAATCCATTCAGGAAAAAACAAAATTTCGCTGAAAAATCGCCTTCCTCCTCTTCCCACCTATTTTCATTTTATCCCCATCCAACGTTAAATTCCACCTCACCCACCCCCTCACAAGGAAATTCCTCAACGCTGCAATCCGTATTGGCAAGCGCGGATAAAAGGGCGAGACTCAAGCGTCCATCGTTGACTTTCCTTCTGCTTCCGTTTTCTTTGCCGCGTCATTCTGAACGGAATGCCTCAAAATCGTCTTTCGGAGAACGCTTTTCTCCTCCCTCCTGTTCTTCCAGTTTTTTCCTTCCTCCGGGCCGGAGCGCGGGCCGGGCGGGCCGGAGAACCGGGGGATTATCCGCGCCTACGGGCATCCTTTTCGATGGGCGCTTTCCAGTTCTTCTTCAGGCCGCGGTTGCCACGAATGGCGCATACTGCCTCGCCTACTACGGCGTAATTCAGCTGTACGCCTTGGGCGTCGTTGCAGTAGTTTACCGCCCGGTCCGGGGTGATGCCGTAGCGCCCGGCGGTCTGGATGGCGTCTATGTTGGCCCCCAGGAACAGAAACTCCCAGCCATACCGCTCCCGCTGCCGCCGCACCATGTCCCGCACCTGGTCCGCGTCGTAGCGCCTGCTGGCGTTTTCCTGGCCGTCGGTGGTGATGACGAATACCGTGTGCCCCGGCCGGTCTTCCTCGCGGGCGTACTTGTGTACGTTCCCGATGTGGCGAATGGCGTCCCCCAGGGCGTCCAGCAGCGCCGTGTTGCCCCGAACGAAGTACTGGGTCCGGGTCATGGGCTGCACCTGGTCCAGCTCCACCCGGTCGTGGATCACCTGGCTGTCGTGGTCGAAGAGCACCGTGGAGACCAGCGCCCGGCCCTCCTCCTGCCGCTGCCGCTGGATCATCCCGTTGAACCCCCCTATGGTGTCCGCCTCCAGCCCCGCCATGGAGCCGCTGCGGTCCAAAATAAATACCAATTCCGTCAAATTTTTGTTCATATTATCCGCCTCCCACGCTATTTTTCCAGGCGGGCCCTGGAAATCGGGCCCCTTGTCCTGAGCTGGTTCTAGTCTAGCAAAAAGGCGGGGCGCCGTGGTCGCCTGGCGGGAGACAAATGTTTTTCCCGGCAAAAGGGCTTCATCGGCTCCCGGGCGCGGGCCTGCGTCCCAGGCCCCCGCCAGGGCCCACGGAGGGCGTCGGAGGGAAAAACCGCCCCTTTGGAAGGAGCGGTTCCCGTTCGTCCAGGGCGCGAGGCCCCTGCCCGGCGGTGAATCAGTAGCCCAGGGGTTGCAGGTCCAGCTTGAACAGCACCTGGTTAATCTGGATGATGTCGTAGGTGCCCGTCCTGATGCAGTACTCCACCACGATATCCTCCTTATTGCTGTGGGACAGGGCAAAGCCGGCCCGGCTCAACATGTCTTTGGCCTGTTCCAGATTGAGCTCCAAAGCGATGACAAAGGCCAGGGCGGTTTGCTTGCTGGGCTTATAGGCCGGGTTGTTCTTGATCTTGTTAAACAGCCTGCGGTCGATGTTGGCCTTCTTATAGCAATCCGAATCGCTGATGCCCTTTTGGTCGATGAGGCGCAAAAGCGTCTGCCCAAAGCCCTCCTCCACCTGGCTGAGCATGTCCTCCAACCCGGCAGGCGGATCGGCCTTTTGCTGCGGGGGTGGCGCGGCGGCCATGAGGGGGGCGTCCTCCCATGGTTCCGGGGCGGTAAACGGCCGGTTATCCTGCCGGTCCAAGCGCCCCATGGCCTCCCGGCGCGGGTCTAGGTGCTGGTCCACGTACACGTCGTCGATATAGGCGACGACGTCGCTGAACAGTTTGCCGCTGAGCTCGAAGGCTTCCTTGTTGAATACCACGATGTACACCGTCATGTCGTTGGCCAGCAAAAAGGCGGTGATGGCGTCCACCGCCGCCTGAAGGGCCTGGGCCTTGGGATAGCCGTAAGCGCCGGCGGAGATCAGGGGAAAGGCCACCGTCTCGCAGCCCTTGGCCTTGGCCAGTTCCAGGCTGTTGCGGTAGCAGTCCAGCAGCAGCAGCCGCTCGCCCTGTCCACCGCCCCGCCAGACGGGCCCCACGGTGTGGATCACGTATTTGCAGGGCAACCCGTATCCCTTGGTGATCTTGGCCTGGCCGGTCCTGCACCCTCCCAACCTCTTGCATTCCTTCAGCAGTTGGGGTCCGGCGGCCCGGTGAATGGCGCCGTCCACGCCGCCGCCCCCCAGCAAAGAAGGGTTGGCCGCGTTGACGATGGCGTCCACCCGCATTTGGGTAATATCGTTGCGCACCAATTCCAGGGGCATACTATCCCTCCCATCCATATTCCTGCGCCCTCAGGCGGGCCAAAATTCCAGGTCCAGGCGGGCCTGGACCAACACCTGCTCCGCCGGGCGGCCGATATCCAGCCAATCCCCGGCGCTTTGAGGCGACAGCACCACCGGCATCCGGTGGTGGATGAAGGCCAATTGAGGCGCCGCCTCCCTGGTGAGCACCGCGAAGGCGGGAACCAGCGCCTCCCCTCGCCGCTCCAGGCGATAGATACCCGCCATGTACATAAGCCCCCCTTCCCGGGGCCCGATGGCGTACTTGACCCGCCCCTCCCGGCCCTTCTCCCACTCAAAATAACAGCTGGCGGGGATCAGGCAGCGCCGCCGGCGCATCCCGTCCTGAAACAAGGGCTTGTCCGCCGCCGTCTCCCAGCGGGCGTTGATGATCCGCTTGCCCCCCTCCAGGCTGTATCCCCAGGCCATGGGAAAAATCCGGGGCCGGCCCTGGCGGCTATTGGCCAGGGCGGCCACCCTGTCCGAGGGAAACACCTCGCCCCCGGTCTTGATGTTTCCCCGTCCATCTCCAGGTTTAAGGGCCTCCATCGCCCGCGCCAGCTCCGGCGGCGCGTCCTTCAAGGCGATGGCATACCTGCCGCACACGTCCTTTCGCCTCCTTCCCCGCCTATTGTTTCTGCTCCAGTGTACCATCTCCGGACACCTTTTTCAAGTGGGCGGCCTGCCGCAGCGCCGCAAAATGCGTCGCCCTTTCCACCCCCCGGGATTGCCCCCGCCGCCCCTTTCCGCCGGTCCGGTATAAACGGATTGTTCACAAGCAATGGCCCCTTTGAATTGCACGCCGTTGCCATGAATGATATAATGGAAACAAAGATTGGACGCTAGCCCCCGCCCCGGTTCCCGAAAGGGGCGGACCGGCGGGGAGCTCTGGATTGATTTTCCAGGCTTCGCCCCGAATCGTGGGCGCGGCGATTGAGGGTGCGGTATGGATATGGAGCAAAAAAGGGCGCTGGGGCCCTGGCGGCGGCGCATGGCGGCGGAGGCGGTCCTTGCCTCGGTCCTGACCGCCGGGGTGGCCGTTTTGCCCCTATGGCTGGCCTGGGCGGTGTTTTGCCGGATTCGGGGGGCGGGGGGCTGGTGGTATATGCCGGCGGCCTGGGCGCTGCTGGCGGCGCTGCTGTACGGGATTCGGTACCGTCCTACGCCCCGCCGGGTGGCCGCCCGCATAGACGGGCTGCATTCCGGCGACAGGGCGGGCTCCATGCTGGAGTTTTGGGGCAACCCCTCCCTTTTGTGTAGGCTGCAGCGGGAGGACGCCCTCCGGCACATCCGGGATCTGAACCCGCCGGCGCTTCGCTTTTCCCTGCCGGCCTTGGCGGCCTGTCTGGCCCTGCTGGCGGCCATCGGCGGCGCTTACCTGTTGCCGGAGGGGGCTTTCCCTTGGCTGGCGGCTCAGCCGGCGGTTGAGAGCGAGGAGAGCCTCCTGCTGCGGCAAAAGGTGGAGCAGCTGCGCCGGGAAGTGGAGGCCAGCGCCCTGGACCCGGACCAGAAGGCCCAGCTGTTGGACGCCCTGTCCCTCATGGAAGGGCAGATCCAAAGCGGAGAGATGGACATTTCCATGTTGACGGAAATCTCCCGGCGGATGCAGTCCTGGAGCGCCGGGGAGGATCAGCGCAAGCCCCTTTCCTCCTACGCCCAGGCGCTGCTGGAGCAGGAAAGCCTGCGTCCCTTGGGAGAAGCCATCCTAGCCCAGGACATGGCGGCGGTGGAGCGGGCCCTGGAACAGATGGGGGAAAGCCTGACGGCCCTGGAGGGCAACCAGCGGGTCAACGCCCTGATGGGCGTCGTGTACGACATCAGCGCCACCCTGCAGCGGGGAGTGCAGGACGAGGGCCAGGCCAAGCTGACCCACGCCATGGCGGTGCTCTCGGGGGACCTGGAGGGGGCGGCGGCCATGAAATACGGCCGCCAGGACTCGGCCTCCGCCATCTGGGCGGCGCTGGACAAGGCCCGGGACAGCATCGCCTCCTTCCTGGCCGGCGACCAGGCCTATCAGGATAGCGGCGAGGCGGAGAGCGCCCTGCCCCGGGCCCCCTCCAAGTTCACCCAGAGTCAGGCGGAAGAGGGGCCCGCGCTGCCCTCCGAAACCCAATACGTGTATGATCCGCCCCAGACGCCGGTGGCGGGCTATGTGCCCGGCGCGCCGGACAAAGACGGCAACCCTCAGCGCATATTGGCGCCCCAGGACGAATCCCTGGACGGAACGGTGCCTTACGGCCAGGTGCTCTCCCGGTACTACGCCCAGTATTTGGACCAGCAGGAGGCCCTTCCCCAGGACCTGTTGGCGGAAATCCAGGCTTATTTCGACAGCATGTGACCTTTCCCCGGGCCTGGGGCGGCAGGCGCCTTTCCCGGGGGCTTCCCGGCCTTGCGCCCTTTCCCCGGAACTTGGCGGGCGCACCGCCTTTTTCCCGTGGCTGGACAACGACAGGAGAAGGAGAAATGACCGTGATCAACGAAGGGGACGTGCGGCTGTTCAGCCGCAAATGTGAGGAAATCTTCCGGCAGGTGAAGCGGGACATCGTGGGCCAGGACGAGGTGGTACACAATACGGTGATCGCCATGATCGCCGGGGGCAACGTGCTTCTGGAAGGGGTGCCCGGCATTGGCAAGACCCGGCTGGTGCGCTCTCTGGGGCGGGTGTTCGCGCTGCCCTTTTCCCGGATTCAGTTTACCCCGGACCTGATGCCGGCGGACGTCACCGGCACCAACGTGCTGGAAAAGGACGCCCAGGGCAACGCGGTTTACCGCTTCGAGCCGGGCCCCATCTTCAGCAACATCGTGCTGGCGGACGAGATCAACCGGGCCACGCCCAAGACCCAGAGCGCACTGCTGGAGGCCATGCAGGAGTATACCGTAACCGTGGCGGGGGAAAACCACAAGCTGAGCCAGCCCTTTTTCGTGCTGGCCACCCAAAACCCCATCGAGCAGGAGGGTACCTACGCCCTCCCCGAGGCCCAGCTGGACCGGTTTATGTTCAAGCTGAACATGGGGTACCCCACGGTGAGCCAGATGAAGGAAATCGTGCTGATGACCCAAAAGACCATGGACGAGGTGGCCGAGGGCGTGGTGGACGGGGAAACGCTGCTGCGTATGCGCGCCACCGCCAGGGAAATCCCGGTGATGGACGCCATCGTCACCTACACCATGGGCCTGGTGGCCTCCACCCAGCCCGGTTCGGACTGCGCCGGGGAAACGGCGCGGCTGCGGCTGCGGCTGGGCGCCAGTCCCCGGGCGGGCCAGGCCCTCATCACGGCGGCCAAGGTGCGGGCCATGATCGCGGGGCGCTTCAACGTGGCCTACGAGGACATCGACGCCCTGGCCTGTCCGGTGCTGCGGCACCGGATCAAGCTGAACTATGAAACCCTGGCGGCCCGGGTGACGCCGGACCAGGTGATCGGCGAGCTGCTCCAAGCGGCCAAGGAGGCGCCTACGGGGCGGAAGGGCCGGCCATGAGCGAAGGCGGGATT
Organism: Candidatus Excrementavichristensenella intestinipullorum; assembly: GCA_018711685.1. Lineage (GTDB taxonomy): Bacteria > Bacillota > Clostridia > Christensenellales > Aristaeellaceae > Excrementavichristensenella > Excrementavichristensenella intestinipullorum. Next base: position 5,904 of record DVHZ01000114.1, read on the forward strand.
CTCACCGGCGCGTTTTTGGACGCCCTTCAGGCGCTGGATCTGTACCTACATCAGCCGGTGAACGGCCATTACAGCGGCGAGCGCCCCTCCCGGGCCTACGGCTCCTCCACGGAGTTCGCCGATTACCGGGATTACGTGCCGGGGGACGACCTGCGCCGGATCGACTGGAACCTGGCGGGCCGCTTCGACAAGTACTATATCAAGCGCTTCATGGACGAAAAGCAGGCCCGCAACCGGATTTATCTGGACGGGTCCGCCTCCATGGGCCAGGATGGAAAGGGACTGACGGCGCTGCGGCTGGCGGCGGCGTTGGGCTACCTGTCGGTGGCCAACATGGACAGCGTATCCTACCGGCTGCTGTCCGGGTCCGGGTGCGCCGCTCTGACGGACCACATTTCGGGCAAGGAGCGGTTTTTCCAAGGGGTACAAAGGCTGGAAAAGGTGGCCTTCCAGGGCACGGTGGACCTGGGCCGGGCGGTACCCGGCGACGCCGATCCAGGGTTGGGCGACGGCGTTTCCTATATCCTCTCCGACCTGCTCACCCAGAGCGACTGGAAGGGAGCGGTGAAGGAACTGCTGGGCCGCGGCCGTCAGGTGGCGGTGGTTCAGGTGCTTTCGCCGGAGGAGCTGGAGCCCTCCGTTCGGGGCGCTCTGGGGCTTTGGGACGTGGAGGACGGAAAGAACCGGCTGCGCGTAGAGGTAGACCGCAGTGCGCTGAAGGCCTACAGCCAGGCGGTGGACTTCTTTTTGCAGGATATCCGCCGGTTTTGCGCCGCCCATCAGGTGGGGTACATGATGGTTCGCAGCGATGAACGGGTGGAAGAGGTTTTGTTGACCAAAGGCTGCGCGGAGGAACTGATTCGATGAAATTTGTCTATCCCGCCGGGCTGTGGGCCCTCGCCGGGGTGCTGGTTGTGGCCGGCGTCTATCTTTTCCGGCGCAAATACGAGGAGAAGCCCGTATCCAGCGTCTATCTGTGGAAGCTGGCCCAGAATTTCAGCAAGCGCAACAGCCCCATTCAGCGGCTGAAGCGGGCCCTCGTGGCGGCCCTACAGCTGTTGAGCGTGGCGGCGGCCTGCCTGATGATCGCCCAGCCCCTGATCCCGGTGCCCGGCGCACAGGTCCATTACGCCGCCATTGTGGACGCCTCCGCCAGTATGCAAATCGCCGACGGGCAAGGCGTCTCCCGCTTTCAGCGGGCTTTGGCCGCCCTGGAGCAGGATGTGGCCCGGCTGCCCTGGGGCAGCAGCGTCAGCGTGGTGGTGGCGGGGGACCAGGCCCAAATCCTGGCCGACCACCTGCCCAAGAGCCAGGTGGGGGCGGCCCTGGATCAGGCCCGCTGCGGCCTGGGCCAGGGCAGCCTGGAGGAAGCGCTGGCCCTGTGCCGGGACCTGGTGCGGGGGGAGGACCAGGCCTGCCTGTACACCGACCGGGATTACGCCCAGACGGTGAACATCCAGGCGCGGAACATGAGCGGGCAGCAGGAGTGGAACCTGTCGGTGCTCAGCCTGGAGGCGGCGGACGCTTCCCAGGGCTTCACGGCCCAGGTGGTCAGCGGGGGAAAGGACGCGGTGGTGTCCTTCGACCTGTTTGTGGACGGCGTGCTCCAGCCGGCCTCCATGATGGATATCTACGCCGGCGGGGAAAAGCTGGCGGACCTGACGGTGCATTGCCCCAAGGACCAGGTGGTCACCCTGTCGTTGACGGCGCGCCAGGTGTCCGGTTACGCCCAGGTCCGCCTGGTGGCCAACGTGGAGGACGGCCTGGCCGCCGACAACCAGTACCAGTTGTTCAGCGCCCCGGAGGGGACGGTTTCCACCCTTCTGGTGTCCCAGACCCCCTTCTTCCTGTCCAGCGCCCTGTCCGCCTTTCCCCAAGTGGATCTGCAAACCGCCGCCTCGCCCCAGGATATCCAGGCAGAGGGATATGACCTGTACATCTTTGAGGGCTGCCTGCCCGAATCCCTGCCCCAGGACGGCGCCCTGTGGCTGATCAACCCGCCCGCAACCGTAGAGGAAATCGGTCTGGTTCTGGGGGAGGCGCTGCGGGGCGTGTCCATGGTCCCGGTGGAAGGCGGGGATGAACGAGCGGCTGCCTTGCAGCGGGATTTGTCCCTGGACCGGGCCGCGGTGGCCCGCTTTCGGGAAGTGGTGCAGCCGGGCGGGCTGACGCCGGTATTGGCCTGCGGACAACTGCCCGTGCTGTTGGCGGGGAACGCGCCCAGCGGATGCGCCCTCATAGCGGTCCCCTTCGACCTTCAGGACAGCAGCCTGCCGCTGCTGGCGGATTTCGTCATCCTGGTGCGCAACCTGTTGCAGGACGGCGTTCCCCCCATGCTGGATGTCCAGGACGTGACCTGCGGTCAAGCCCTGTATCCCCAAACCCTGCCCCTGTGCCAGAAGCTGTACGTCCAGCTGCCGGACCTGAGCATAAGGGTGCTGGAGCCGGGCGCGGCTCTGCTCCCGGAAACGCCCGGGGCCTATACGCTGATGCAGGAGTTGCCCGGGGGCAGGGAGAAAATCCTGGAAATCTACGCCCACATCCCTCGGGAGGAGGGGCTGGTGAACCAGGCGGAGGCGGCCGGAACCCTGCTGATTCCCCGGGATACCGGCATGGTCCAGCAAACGCCTCAGGTTCAGTTCTATAACCTAACGCCCCTGCTGGCGGGCCTGCTTTTGCTGCTTCTGATCGTGGAATGGGGGATGTACCATCGTGAGAAGTATTGAATTCTCCTTTGAAAACCCGTGGCTGCTGCTGGCGGCGCTTCCGGCCCTGGCGCTGATTCTGCTGTTCTGCCGGCGGATGCGCCGTGCGCCCGGCGCACCGCGCCCCGAGCGGTGGGCCCTGGCCCTGCGGGTGGCGGAGGCGGCGCTGGCGGTGCTGATTCTGGCCCAGGTCTCCCTGACCAGCTATACCGCCCGGCGGCAGACCATCGTGTTGGCCGACCGGTCGGACAGCATGGCCGGCAGCCAGGAAGCGGTGGAGGACTGCCTGGCCCTCATGGCGGAGCTGGCCGGAGAGGAGCAGCCGCTGCAGGTCATGGACTTCGCCGCTTCCTGGGGGCCCCTGCGCCAGCCCCAGGACCCGGCCGCCTCCTTGGACGGCTCGGCCACCGACCTGGAAGCGGCGCTGACGGCGGCTGCCGGGTCCTTTTCCCCCAACGGGGGCAAGCGGATCGTGTTGCTCACCGACGGCGTGCCCACAGACGGAAGCGTGGAGGCGGCCCTGGAGCATCTGGAGGGCATACGGGTGGATGTAATCCCCTTGGACGGCTGGGCGGAAGCGCCGGAAGCCCAGCTCACCAACCTGGAGCTGCCCGCTGGCGCGGCGGAGGGGCAGCGGGTTACGGCTAACGTAACAGCCCTGTCCAACGAGACATCGCCGGCACAGCTAAGCATTTATGACGGCGACGCCCTGGCCTACCAGGAGCAAGTCTCCCTCGTCCCCGGCGAAAACCGGTTTTCCTGTTCCCTAACCGCCGGCGCGGCGGGCTCCCACACCTACCGCGCGGAGCTGGTTTCCCAGGCCGATACCCTGCCCCAGAACAACTGGGGGTATGCCCTGCTGAACGTCAACCAGGGGGTGGAAATCCTCATCGTAGACGGCACGGGGGACCAGTCCCCCAAGCTGCAACAGCTGCTCACCCAGGCGGGCTACGCCGTGACCTGCCTTCCCAGCGGCCAGATGCCCTCCACGGTGACGGACCTGTGCGCCTACGGCCTGGTCATCCTGATGAACGTGGACGCCCGGGATCTGCCGGAGGGCAGCGCCGAAAACCTGGAGGCCTACGTGTCCGAATACGGCCGGGGCGTGTTGACCACGGGCGGGGAAAACACGTATTTTTACGGCAACATGGCGGGCACCGCCTTTGAGCGCTTCCTGCCCGTGGATATCCTGATCCAGCAAACCCAAAGCGTGGACCCCATCGCCCTGCTGCTGGTCATCGACGTCACCGATTCCATGACCCGCCAGTCCCTGGGCGTCCCCATCGAGATGGCCCGGCGCAGCGCCGTCAAGTGCGTCAACGCCCTCAACAGCAACGACTACGTAGGCGTCATCACCTTCTCCGACGAGGCCCAGGTGCTCATGGAAATGACCACCGTCCAGGACAAGGCGGCGGTCATCCAGGCCATCGAGGGCATCCAAACCGTGGGGCCGGAGCACCTGACCAAGTTTACCGGCGCCCTGAGCGCCGCCTACAGCCAGTTGGCCTCCTTCCAGCAGTTGGACCGGAAACACGTGCTGTTCATCACCGACGGGAACCCTTCGGACAAGGATTTTGAGGGCATCGTCCGGGATATGAAGGCCCAGGGCATCACCCTGTCCACCATCGCCGTGGGCAAACTCAATACCGTGGTGGAGCTGCTGCAAGAACTCGCGGCCATCGGCGGCGGCCGCTGCTATATGGTGGAAAGCGCCTATGACTTGCCCGATATCGTCACCATGGATACGGCGCTGCTCCAGGTGGACTACACCATCCGCCAGCCCTTTACCCCCCTGCTCTCGGACCCCGACTTCCCCGTCAGCGCCCAAAGCGCCCCTACCCTGCTGTTCGCCTGCGTCCGCGCCCAGGCCAAGAGCCAGGCCACCGTGGCCCTGGCCTCCCCCGACGGCCAGCCGGTCTACGCGGTGTGGGATTACGGGGCGGGCCGCTCGGCCAGCTTCATGAGCGACCTGAGCGGGGATTGGTCCAACAACTGGTTTACCAACGCGCCGGGCCAGCGGATGATCCTGGACATGGTGGAGGCGCTGATCCCCGGTACGGTGGACCGGAAGGCCTTGGAACTCACCTTGGAAGCCGGCGGCGTCCGGGGCCTGCTCAGCCTGAAAGGCAGCCTGGGCCAGGTGGACCAGGTGAGCGCCCAGGTCCTTTCCCCCCAGGGAGCCAGCCATACCGCCATCCTGCAAAAGACGGGAGAAAACCAGTTCGCCCGGGAAATTCCCTTGGACCAGCCAGGGCTGTACACGGTAACGCTGCGCTGGCAGGACGAGGCGGGCGAACAGACCCGGGAGTCGGCGGTGGCCTATGCCTGGTCCCGGGAATACGACGTGCTCCAACCGCCGGAAAACCAAGATATTCTGCTGGACCTTTGCGGCAGCTCCGGCGGCGCCATGTTCTCCCGGCCGGAGGACCTCATGGGCGTGGAACTGGAAACCACCGCCGTGCACCACGACCTGATCCTGCCCCTGTCCATCGCCCTGGCGGCATGCCTGATCCTGGATATCGCGCTGCGCAAAATCCAGCCCAAGGGCCTGCCCGGCTTGCGCTCCACCGCGTCTGCCGGCGTTGCCCCTCACCGCAAGCGCCGCTAGTCCCCTCTCCCCCCCACCGGCCGCCGCCAGGACGGCCCTGCCCCGGCTGAAACCACCGCCCCCTATAGGCGGCCCATTCCCCGAAAGAACGCGCTGGCCGCGTTCTTTTTTATCCCCCCGGCGGTTATGGGTGATTTTATCACGGAAAGTCCTGGATGGTTGGGGTATACTGGACCTACAATCCGCAAAAGGGGCTGGGCCCATGGCGGCGGCGCCCCCCGGCGGCTCCAGGATCTGGTGGATTTCCGGGCGTCCCGGCGCTTCCCTGGCCGCCAGATGAACCCGGCCCATGAGCCGGGGCGGAAGTGGCCAAAGCGGATATGGACCCAGACGGCGGGCTGTGGACCGCAACTGAACGCGACCCTGTCCCCGGCGGCAGGCGGTAACCGCCGTGGCGGACGGGGCCATGGCCGTCCACATGGTGAAACAATATTCGGCGGAAGCCGCCGCCCAATTGCCGCCCCATGCCCCAACGCTACGATGAAGGAGGCGTCCCCAAAAAATGAAGGGAAAAAAGTGGATCCGCCCCGCCCTGTTCACCTTGGGCGGAGCGCTGGCGGGACTGGTGTACTACCTCTTGATCGGCTGTTCCACCGGCAGCTGCGCCATAACCTCGAATCCGGTGCGCGCCATGGCCTATATGGGCCTGATCGGCTGGCTGCTGTCCAGTGCCTTCTCTACAGAGGGCCGCCGGGATGAGTAACCCTGCCCTTGCCCGATGCCGCCGGCCCGGCGGCCTCTGTCTCCCCCAACGCCGCAGAAATAAGGAGGCGCTGCCATGAAGAATGTCCCGCCCTTGCTCATCGCCGCCCTGGCGCTGGTCCTGGCGTTGGCCGGCGGATATGCCCTATACAACATCGCCGGAGGCGCCGGCCAGGGCGTGGTCCCCATCTCCTCCCCGCCGGCGTCCGGCGCGTCCCAGCCAAGCCGAAGCTCCGCGCCAGACCGGCCCGCCTCCGGCCTGGCCCCCGATTTCACCGTCTACGGTCAGGACGGCGACCCGGTGCGCCTGAGCCAGTTTTTCGGCAAGCCCATCGTGCTCAATTTCTGGGCCAGCTGGTGTGGCCCGTGCCGGGGTGAAATGCCGGATTTTGACCAGAAATACGCCCAGTTCGGCCAGGAAATCCATTTTCTCATGGTCAACATGACCGACGGCCGCGGGGAGACGGTGGAAACTGCTTCGGCCTTTGTCCAGCAAAACGGCTATGCGTTCCCCGTGTTCTACGACACCAACCTGGAAGCGGCCACGGCCTATGGCGCCTACGCCCTGCCCACCACCTTCTTCATCGACCGGGAGGGCCGGGT
>DVHZ01000115.1 GCA_018711685.1 Candidatus Excrementavichristensenella intestinipullorum
GCAGGGGGTGGCATTGGGGGACCGCCAGAACACCGCCTCCCCGATGACCCACACCCCAAAAAGCACCGCTCCCACCACAACCCTACCAACTCCCCCCACCGCAGCACCCACACCCCACCAGAACACCAACAGTCCCAACGCCCGCGTCAGGGGGTCCCGGGGGGCGGAGCCCCCCGGGCGCGGCAGGGCCGCCGCCAAACGGCGGCGGCCCTGCCGCGAGAACGCTTGGGCTGTAAACTACTGCCAGGATTACGAGCGAATGCCGGAGACGCTCCGGAGTAAAAGCGGGGATAAACCGGAAAAAGCTGGGGTAAGGACGTTGCGGGGGGTCCCGGGGGGCAGGGCCCCCCGGGCGCGTAAGCGCCGCCGCCGAAGGGCGGCGGCGCTTACGCCAGGGGAAGCCGGGATGGGGCTGGACGCAGGTTCTGGAGGGGAAAAGCCAGGGCAGCGGAAAGGAGAAACCGGGGCGCATGACCGAGAAAGGCGGCGGTCCCCGTTCTCCTCTTCCACCGGCCCTGTCCCGGCGCGAAAAAGTCCCCGCTTCTCAAAGAAACGGGGACTGTGCGCGGCAAGACGGCCGGGAAGGCGCGGCGGGGACGCCGCGCCTTCCCGGGCATATGGTTTAAGCGAGGGAAGCGCTGCTCACGCTGTATAGGTACACCGGATCGGCCATGCCGTCGGCGTAAGGGTTGGGGGCCAGAACGGCCTGCATGGTGTACATCTGGGGCACGTCATAGCTGCCCATGGTCACTTCCACCTGGGTGCTTCCGTCCTCCAGCTGGGAAACGCTGGCGATCTGCGTATAGCTGTCCCCCACGTCGCCCAGGCCCACGTAATAGGCGTCCCACGCCTCATCGTAGCGCACCATGACGGTCTCGCTCTCAGCAGGGATGGGCAGCAGATCGTCGTAATCCAGGAAGGCGGCGCTGGCGTACTCCTGCATTACCTGACGGGGCACCTTCAGCTCGTTTTCCTCGATCTCGCACAGCAGGTTGTCCTGCCCCCAATTCACCGCCAGCAGGGACAGCACCATCCAGAAATAAGCGCTGTCCTGGGGCTGGTAGCTGCAATCCATCTCCACCATGGCCCGCATCACGCTGTCCAGCACCGGCAGCATGGCCTGAACACCGGCCTCATCCTCCTGGGCCCAGGCGGATACCCCGCCCAACAGCATGGTCACCGTCAAGAGTAGCGCCAACAACTTCTTCATAAAACCAGGTCCTCCTCGCATATAAAATGGGTTATCCTTCTACGCCCCTACACCCGCAGCACGTAATCCGCCTTGCGGGGCTTGGGCGCGGGGGCCTCTTGAGCGGCGTAGCCCAGGATGCAGTTGCCCAGGCCCTCGTAGCGCTGGGGCACGCCCCATTTTTCCAGAAGCGCCTTGCCCTCGGGCAGCTGGAAGGTCTCCCGGGCCCGGTTGATCCAGCAGGAGCCCAGGCCCAAGGCGTGGGCCGCGTTCATCAGGTTGCCCATCACCAGGCTGGCGTCCTGAACGCCGTTGGGGTTGGTCTTGTCGTCCAGCACCACCAGCACCGTGGGTGCGCCAAAGAAGGGGTCGCTGGTGCTGCCCATCACTTGGGCGTTGAGCCGGGACATGAGGGCGATGGTGGGCTTGTCCCGCACCACCACGATCATGGGGGACTGCATCCCCCTGGCGGTGGGGGCGTACATGCCCGCCTCCAGCACCTGATCCAGCAGTGCCTCCTCCACCTGCCTGTCCTGATAGGCGCGGATGGAGCGCCGGGTGAGCAAATTCTCCAAAGCCTGATTCATGGAAAAACCTCCTTTTGCGGTATACTCTTATACGCTCAGGATATCACGATATTCCTAAGCGTCCTGAATCCAAGGCGCAATTCCACATTTCAGGGCGTGGCAAACGCCGGGCGTGTTGGCAGGATTACAGGGCGCGCAGGGCGTCCACCAGGCCGGTCTTGCCCTGGGTGCCCGCGTCCTTCATCTTGACCACCCGGGCAGGGACGCCGGCCACCACCGCATTGGGGGGAACATCCTCCAGCACCACGCTTCCGGCGGCCACCACCGCGCCCCGGCCAATCCGCACGCCTTCCAGGACCACCGCGTTGGCGCCCACCATCACGTCGTCCTCCACCACCACAGGGGTGGCGCTGGCGGGCTCCACCACGCCGGCCAGTACGGCGCCCGCGCCGATGTGGCAGCGCTGGCCCACCATGGCCCGGCCGCCCACCACCACGCCCATGTCGATCATGGTTTCCTGGCCGATCACCGCGCCGATGTTGATGACGGCGCCCATCATGATGACCGCCCGGTCGCCGATCTCCACCCGGTCCCGAATGATGGCGCCGGGCTCGATCCGGGCGTTGATGTGGCCGATGTCCAGCAGGGGCACGGCGCTGTTGCGCCGGTCGCACTCCACCACCACGTCCTGCACCTTGTCCGCGTTGTCCGCCAGCACCTTTTCAATCTGGCTCAATTCCCCCATCAGCAGCATGTCCCCCAGGCCGAAACGCCGAAGGCCGGGGGTGTCGAAAGCGGTGGAGCACTTGACGTAGGCCTTGGCCGGGGTCTTCTTGGGGGCGTCGTGGATGAATTGAATGATCTCTTGGGCGTTCATGCTTTGCCTCCCGAAACGATTTGATCCATGCCGTACAGGCCAGGGGCCTTGCCGCAGGCGAACCGGGCGGCCCGCACCGCGCCCACGGCGAAGATGCGGCGGCTGGCGGCGCTGTGGCGCAGCTCCAGGGTTTCGTCCTCGCCGAAGAAATACACGCTGTGCTCTCCGGCCACCGTGCCGCCCCGCAGGGCGTGTATGCCGATTTCGTGGCCCCTGGGCCCGATCATGCCCTCCCGGCCGTAGAGCCGGGGCCGGGTTTCCTCCGGGTCGATGGCCTTGAGCAGCAATTTGGCGGTGCCGCTGGGGGCGTCGGCCTTCTTGTTGTGGTGGGTCTCCACGATCTCCACGTCGAACCCCGCCTCCAGTAGCTGGGGCGCTATGGCCTCCACCGCCTTTTTCAGCAGGTGTACCCCCAGGGAATAGTTGTAGGATTGAACGATGGGCGCGGCCTTGGCCGCCTGGGCGATGCGCTGCATCTGCTCAGGGGTGTAGCCGGTAGTGCCCAGCACCAGGGCGCAGCCGGTCTTGACGGCAAAATCCAGCAGCGAGTCCAGGCAGCTGGGGTGGGAAAAGTCGATGATGACTTCAGGCTCCCCCGGCACCTGGGCCGGGTCCTCGAACAGCCCCTGGTCCACAACGCCCAGCACCTGATCTCCGGCCTGGGTCAGGATTTCCTCTACCATGCGGCCCATGCGGCCGTGGCCCGACAGAATGACCTTCATACGCCCTTTAATACCTCCATGGCCTTGCTCAGCTTGTCCCGGTTGGCCGGGTCCATGGGGCACAGGGGCAGCCGGTAGCCGCCCACCTCCATGCCCAACATGTTCATAGCCTCCTTCACCGGAATGGGGTTCACCTCGATGAACAGGGCGTTGATCAGGTCCAGATACTTGAGCTGGAGCCGGGCCCCCTCCCGATAGTCCCCCTTCAGGCAGGCATTCACCAAGGCGGCGGTCTGGGCGGGGCAGATGTTGGCCCACACGCTGATCACCCCGCTGCCGCCCAGGGACATGATGGGCACGATCATATCGTCGTTGCCGGAGAGCAGTTCAAAGTCCGGCGTGATATACCGGGCCACCTTGGCGGCATAGGAGATGGAGCCGCTGGCCTCTTTCAGGGCGCGGATGTTCTTATGCTTGGACAGAGCCTCCACGCAGCCCACCGACAGGGCGCAGCCGGTGCGGCCGGGCACGTTGTACAGCACGATGGGGGTGTGCACCTGATCGGCGATTTCCACAAAGTGCCGGTACATGCCCTTTTCGTTGGCTTTATTGTAGTAGGGGGTGATGAGCAGCAGCCCGTCCACCCCCAGCTTTTCATAGGCCAAGCTCTTCATCAGAGCGGTTTCCGTGCAGTTGGAACCGGCCCCCGCGATGACCGGGATGCGGCCGCCCACCGTCTCCATGACGCAGCGCACCACGTCCTCGTCCTCCTCGTGGGACATGGTGCTGGATTCGCCGGTGGTGCCCAGCGCCACGATGCCCGCGGTGCCCTGGGCCACATGCCACTTGCACAGCTGGGCCAGTTTATCAAAATTTACGCGCCCCTGCGCGTCAAAGGGAGTGACCAGCGCCACAAAGCTACCTTGGAACATTGTGCATCCTCCTTCGATAATTTTTGCCATCATAGCAGGTTTTCCGCCGGATTGCAATCGAGTTCGAACAAACTTTACCTGGCCCTGTATAATAGCAAGGTAGGAATTAAGGAGGGATGGGCATTGCTGGATCAATTGATAGAGCGGCGGCGGGCACTGCACCAGATCCCCGAGCTGGGATTCGACCTGCCCAAGACCCAGGCCTATTTGCTTGAGCAGACGGCGGCCTGGGGCGTTCCCGTGGAAACGGTGGCCGGCTGCGGCCTGGCCGCCTACTTCGATTTCGGCTGCCGGGAGACCGCCCTGTTCAGAAGCGACATGGACGCCCTGCCCGTGGAGGAGCCGCCGGGCTTCCCCTTCGCCTCCCGGCACCCGGGGCGGATGCACGCCTGCGGCCACGACGGCCACATGGCCATGCTGCTGGCCCTGGGAGACCAGCTGGCCCAGGGGGGAGAGGCGCCCCGGAACGCCCTGCTGGTGTTCCAGCCCGCGGAGGAATCGGGAGGCGGGGGGCGGGAGATCGCCCATAGCGGCCTGCTGGAGCGGCGGCGGGTGAGCCGGGCCTACGCCCTCCACGTGGAACCCATGCTCCCCGCCGGGGTGCTGTCCTCCCGGCCCGGCCCCTTTATGGCCCGCTCCAGCGAGGTCCACCTGAAGGTGACCGGCCGCTCCGCCCACGCGGCCCGGTCCGCCGAGGGGCTGGACGCCCTGCAGGCCGCCGCCCGGTTCGTCTCCCTGGCGGCGGACCGGGAGCAGGAAATGGACCCGGCCATTCCCCGGCTGCTCAAATTCGGCCTGCTCAAGGCGGGCACGGCGGTGAACATCATCGCCGGGGAAGCGTTGGTGGGAGGCACCCTGCGCACCTTCGATCCCCAGGTCTTTCAGGACATGTCCCGTATGCTGGCCCAGTGCGCCCAGGCGGTGGAGGCCCGCTATGGGGTGCGGGCCAGCCTGATGATCGACGCGGGCTATCCCGCCCTAATCAATGACCCGGACCTGTATCGAGAGGCCCGGCAGCTGCTGTCCGGCTTCTCCCTGGTCCAGGCGCCCCAGCCCTCCCTGCTGGCGGAGGACTTCTCCTTCTATGGCGAGCGCCTCCCCATCCTCATGTTCCACCTGGGCTTGGGCACCGGTTATCCCCTCCACGCCAGGGAATTCGCCATCGACGAAAGCGCCCTGGCGGTAGGCGCACAGGCCCTGATCCGCCTGGCCCGGGGCCGCTGACCGCCCGGGTCTGCGCACCAACCGGGGCCGCCTTTCATCCCAGATGGAAGGCGGCTTTTTCCCATCGGGGCCCTGGGCGCCGCGTTCTCCGGAAATGGGGAAAGCCGCCCGGGCGAAAAAGGCGCGGCGATTGGAAACGCCGGGGGAGGGGAAACGGGGGTTGAGAAAATGGGGGCGCAAAAGAGCCCAGGGGGTGAGGGAACCAGGGGAACGAGAGAGTGCGGGAAACGCAAGAACACGGGGGTAAAAAAGCGCGGAAAATGAGAGGAACCGGAGAACGAGGGAACGCGCAGATGAAAAAACGCGGGGGGATGCGTGAACCCGGAGAACCAGAGAATGGGGAAAATGAGAGAACCCGGGGCCCGGACAAGCGCCTCGGCCCCGCCGCCGAAGGGACGCTTCGGCGGCGGGGCCGGAAAACATGGGCCCGGGTCAAAAGGCTGGCCCGTCGAAGATAAAGTACAGGATGCCCACCAGCACCGAGGCGGTGACGCCGTAGGTAAGCACGGGACCGGCCAGGGTGAACAGCTTGGCCCCCAGGCCCAGAATTAAGCCCTCCCGGCGAAATTCCATGGCGGGGGCGCATACCGAATTGGCAAATCCCGTAATGGGCACGATAGAACCGGCCCCGGCATAGTGGCCAATGCGGTCGTATATCCCGATGCCGGTAAGGGTAGTGCCCAGAAAAACCAGCACGCAAGAGGTAAAGGCTGGAGAAGTCAGGGTGTTCATGCCCAGCCAATGCTCTCCGGCCAAGGTAATCAGCTGGCCCAGGACGCAGATGGTCCCCCCCACCCAGAAGGCCCGCAGGCAGGGCCGCAGCATCTGGCTGTTGGGGGTCAGCCGCTCCACCAGCTTTTTATAGGCCCTATATTTTGCCGAAGGCTCTTTGGACATCGCGCCCCGCCTCCTTCCACACGTACACCGCGTCGGCATAAGCGGTGGGCTGGGCCGGGCGCACAAGCGCCAGGGCCGCCCCGATGAGGGCGATGAGCACCGCGCCCCACAGCAGCAGCCGCAGGGCGGTCAGGTCGGGCTTTTTCTCCATATTAGACGCATCCTCCCCCTAAATATTCTGGGGGGAGTATGCCCGAAAGCCTGCGGCCCTATGCGTAAAAGACCACCGTTTCCCGGCGGACCAGGGGCTGCCCCTGTTCATAGGCCAATACGTCCCAGATGTAGCGCCGGGCCCGCTGGCCCCGCACCGGATGAAATTTTTGCCGCAGCAAAAAGCGCAGCTGGGCGTCCTCCGCCTGCTGGGCCGCCGGGGGAATTTCCG
>DVHZ01000116.1 GCA_018711685.1 Candidatus Excrementavichristensenella intestinipullorum
CAGCTTTTACGAAAAGTTTTCCGAGCACGGCCCGCTACGCGGGCCAAGCGAGGGAAACTTTTCGTAAAAGCTGTCTTTTGCGCAAAGTATTGTAGCATGAGGCGAGGGCGGTTGTCAACCTCCCCCGGGGCTGGAACGGCAAAATATTTCGGGGATCAGGTTTCGCCCCAGTGGTCTACCCAGTCCTGAGGCGGACGTTCGTCTTCGATGATCTCGTCGATTTCCACGGCCAGATAATCCGCGCCGGTGGTCTTAAGGCATTTCATGCAGTTATCGCAAATCTTGTTGGGGTCCAAATCGCAGCGGGTGCATTCGCCGCATTGGGTGCAGGGCTTGGAATCGTCCAATAGGCACATCTTATTTTCCACAGTGCTACGCCTCCCCTGGGTAGTAGTATAGGCCGGAAGAAAATATTTGTCAACGCCACGAACGAACGTTTGCGAAAATAATGGATTTATGCTATGATAATAAAGAAGATGATGACATGGGGGCGATGGAATGCACACCAAGGGGCAAGAGCGGCGAATGCGAATACTGGCCTATATCAAAGAAGAGATCGACCGAAAGGGATATCCGCCCTCGGTGCGGGAAATCTGCCATGCGGTGGGGCTCAAATCCACGGCCACAGTGCATGGGCACCTGAACGCCTTGGAGGAACAAGGCTATATCCGCCGGGACGCCACCAAGCCCCGGGCGCTGGAAGTGGTGGACGCGCCCAAGGGCCGCAGTGTGCCCCTGGTGGGCAAGGTGACGGCAGGCCAGCCCATATTGGCCCAGGAGAACATCGAGGAATACCTGATTCTGCCCCAAAACATGAGTGGCCGTGACGATCAGTTGTTCGCGTTGCGCGTAGAGGGGGACAGCATGATCGAGGCGGGCATTTTCACCGGCGATATTCTCATCGTGCGCCGCCAGGCCTGCGCGGAAAACGGCGATATCGTGGTAGCGATGATTGACGGGGAGGCCACAGTAAAGCGCATCTATTACGAGGAAGGCCGGGTGCGGTTGCAGCCGGAAAACAGCGCCATGGACCCCATCTATGCCACCCGCGTGGATGTGTTGGGCCGTGTGACCGCTCTGCTGCGGCAGTATTAGACGAGCCCCCGCCGTCTTTTGGCGGGACCCCATCATGCCCCTGGGGAACGCGCCCCAGGGGCTTTTGTGCCAGCGCGCCTCTGTCCGGGAACGGAAAGCCAGGCCGGCGTCCGAAGAAACCTAAAGGGTGGCCAGGCCGGCGTCCAGGATGGACTGCACCGCCCCCTGAATGGCCAGGTAGCCGTGAGCATAGGTCAGGCCGCCTTGGAGGTAAGCGGTATAGGGCGGGCGGATGGGCGCGTCGGCGGACAATTCGATGGAGGCGCCCGCCACAAAGGTGCCCGCCGCCATGATTACCGGGTCCTCATAGCCGGGCATGTCCCAGGGTTCGGGAACGGCCTGGCTGTCCACCGGAGAGGCGGCCTGGATGGAGCGGATAAAGGCGATGAGGGGATCGGGGGCGCCGAACTTGATGGCCTCAATGATGTCGCTGCGGGGGGCGTCGTAGGCCGGATGCACCGGATAGCCCAGCCGCTCGAACACCCGGGCCGCCAGCACGGCGGTCTTGAGGGCCTGCGCCACCGCGTGAGGGGCCATAAACAGGCCCTGATAGAAGGGCTGGTAGCTCCCGGCGTAGGCGCCCACCTCGCCGCCGATGCCCGGGCAGGTGAGCCGGTAGGACACCAGGTCTACCGCCTCCCGGCTTCCCGCCACATAGCCGCCGGAGGGGGCCAAGCCGCCGCCGGGATTTTTGATGAGGGAGCCGGCCATGAGGTCGCAGCCCACGTCCCCCGGCTCCTGAAGGCCGGTAAATTCGCCGTAGCAATTGTCCACCATCACCCAGGCCCGAGGATTGGCCCGATGGATGGCCTGGGCCGCCTGGCCGATCTGCTCCACCGGCAGGGCAGGCCGCCAATCGTAGCCCCGGGAGCGCTGAATCAGCACCAGGCGCACTTTGCCGTCCAGGGCGGCCAGGATGCCGGGGATATCCAGTTCTCCCGCCGCAGTCAGCTCCACCTGGCGGTAGCCGACGCCGTATTCCTTCAGGGACCCCTGCCCCGGTGTGCCGGTCATGCCGATCACCTGTTCCATGGTGTCGTAGGGCCGCCCCGCCGCCGACAAGAGCACGTCCCCCGGCCGCAGCACCCCCTGCAAACACAGGGCCAGGGCATGGGTGCCCGAGGCGATCTGGGGCCGCACCAGGGCCGCTTCGCAGCCCATCACCTGGGCGAACATGGCGCCTAAGGCGTCCCGCCCCACGTCGTCGTAGCCGTATCCGTTGGTGGGCGCGAAATTGCGGGCGCTCACGTCGTGGCCTTGAAAGGCCCCCAGGACCTTGGCGGTGTTGGCCCGCTCCACTTCCTCCAGTCCGGCAAAAACCCCCTGGCAGTCCTGGGCGCACCGGGCGATAAACCGCTGGGTGGCCTGGCTGGCCTTGGGCATCAAAGCGCTCATGGCTCTCCCCTCTCCTCCCCTTGCGCATCAGGCAGATTGCGCAAAATATCTATAATTTCTTCGGCAATATCTTCTATTTTCCGGCCTTCGGCGGCCAGCCAATGCACCCGTTCGTCCCGCCTGAACCAGGTGAGCTGGCGCTTGGCGTAGCGCCGGGTGTTCTGCTGAATGGTGCGCACCGCCTGGTCCAGGTCCCCTTCGCCGCCGAAACAGGCGGCCAGCTCCTTATAGCCGATGGCCTGCATGGCGGTATCCCCCGCCTTGAGCCCCCCGGCCAGCAGGGCTTTTACCTCCTGAGCCAGGCCCTGGTCCATCATTTGCTCCACCCGGCGGTCGATGCGGGCGTAGAGCACCGGACGCGGCCAATCCAGGGCGAAGAGGACGCCGGAGAAATCCCCGGCCCGGCCCCGATCCCGGGCCATGTGGCTGGACAAGGAGGCACCGGTGAGCAGGTAGACCTCCAGGGCCCGCACCACCCGGCGCTGGTCGTTGGGATGCAGCCTGGCGGCGGACTCCGGGTCCACCTGGGCCAGGCGCTGGTGCAATACCTCCCGGGGCAAGGCTTCCAATTCCCGCCGCAGGCCCTCGTCCCCCTTTACGGAAAAGCCCAGGGGCCGGGTAAGGGCGTCGATGTACAGGCCGGTGCCGCCACAGAGCACCGGCGTCTTTCCACGGTTCAGGATGTCTTGAATCACCGGCAGGGCCATGGCCCGATAGGCCGCGGCAGAGCAGGGCGTCCCCGGCGCAAGCACCGACAGCAGGTAATGGGGCACCCCTTCCATTTCCTGGGGCGTGGGGGTGGCGGTGCCGATATCCATGCCCCGGTACAGCTGCATGGAGTCACAGGAAACCACTTCGCCCTCCAGACGGCGGCACAGGGCCACCGCCAAGGCGCTCTTGCCCGAGGCGGTGGGCCCCCCGATCACGATCAGCCGTTGCCCGGCCATAGCGCTCCATCCCCTTTTCTATTGCTGGCGCTTGAACATGCGCTCCAATTCCCCACGGGTTAAACTGCGGGCCACCGGCCTGCCGTGGGGGCAGGTGGAGGGGGACTGGGTATCCAGCATGGTGCGCAGCAGCTGGGCGATCTCCTCCTGGGTCAGGGGGTCGCCCCCCTTGACTGCGTGCTTGCAGGAGGTTTGAATCAATTCCATGCGCCGCCTCTCCTGGGTGGCGTACTTGAGCTGGTCCAGCCGGTCCAACATCTCCAGGAACAGGGGCCGCAGCTCGGCCTGGCCCAGCAGGAAGGGCACGCCCCGAACCGCCACCGCCCCCTCCCCAAAAGGCTCCACCTCGTACCCCGCCGAGGCCAGCAGCTCAGCCTGTTCCTCAATCTGGGCCATCTCCTTGGCCGATACCGGCAGGATCATGGGGGTCAGCAGCCGCTGGGTGCCCCCCTTATCCAGCAGGGGCGCGTACTTTTCATAGAGAATGCGCTCGTGGGCGGCGTGCTGGTCGATCAGGATAAAGGCATCCTGGGTCTCCACCAGCACATAGGTGCGAAAGAGCACCCCCACCACTCGAAAGGGGAGCCCGGCGGGACCGGAACAAACCGACCCCGGTTTTTCTTCGGTCTGTTTTTCTCCCCTTACCGGCTCCGGCTGGGCGTGCCCGGCGGACTGGACGTACCCCGCAGGCAGGGCTTCGGCTAGCCGCAGCCCCGGCGCGCCGCCGTCCCTCAGGGACATACCGCCCTGGCCGCCTATCTCCAGGGGCAATTGCTGGCCTGGCGAAAAAGAGACTGCGGTCTTTTTCTCTCGAATCGGGGCCATCTCCGGTACCGGGCCGCGGCGGGCCGCCTTCTCTCCCGCCGGGCCCCGCTCCTGGCCGGAGCCGCCCTTGTCCCCGCTGGGGCCCGTCCTGTCGATGGTCCCAGAGGTCCCGGCGGCCCCAGTGGCGCCAGATGGTGCGCTCACCGGGGCATCTGTCTGGGGCGGAGGCTGAAGGGGCGGGGCGGCCGGATCCCCTTCCCGGGGGACGGGGTCAATGCGGCGCACCTGGACCTGGGGGCCGGGCGCCACGGGGGGATGATCCGCCTTTTCCAGGTCCAGCAGCCGTTCCGAGGCGAACACCTGGGCGAACAGGGCGTCCAGGGCCAAGCGCACGCCGATTTCGTCCCGAAAGCGCACTTCCAGCTTATTGGGGTGTACGTTTACGTCCACCGCCGTGGGGGGCATGGTGAGGGCCAGCATGCACATGGGGTGCATGCCGATGGTGACCCGGCCCCGGCAGGCGTTTTCCAGGGCCTGCTGCACCAGGGGGCAGCGCACCACCCGGCCGTTGATGAACAGGGATTGCTGGGCCCGGGTGGGCCGGGCGCAGTCCCCCACGCCGATGAGGCCCTGCACCCGCAGGGCGCCCTGGGCCAGGTCCACCGGGGTGAGGGCGGCGGCCACCTGGCGGCCGTACACCGCCAAAGCGGCGTGGCGCAGGTTGCCGTCCCCGTAGCTTTGGAATACCGTCTTGCCCCCGTTGATCAGCTTCACCGCCACCTGGGGATTGGCCAGCAGCAGCCGGCTCACCGTCTCCACCACCACCCCGGCCTCGTAGGCCGGCTTTTTTAGGAAGGCCAGCCGGGCGGGGGTATTGAAGAACAGGTCCCGCACCACCAAGGTGGTGCCCTCGGGGCAACCCGCGTCCTCCAGGGCGGTGACCCGGCCCCCCTCCAGGGTCAGGCGCACTCCGCTGGGCGCGCCCTTTTGCCGGGTGGTGCATTCCACCCGGGCCACTGCGGCGATGGAGGGCAGTGCCTCGCCCCGGAAGCCCAGGGTGCGGATGTTCTTCAGCTGTTCCGCATCGGTGAGCTTGCTGGTGGCGTGGTTTTGGAAGGCCAGGCGCACTTCCCCCGGGGGAATGCCGCAGCCGTTATCGGTCACCCGCAGGTATTCCACGCCCCCGCCCCGGATTTCCACCGTAATCCCGGTGGCCCCGGCGTCCAGGGCGTTTTCAAACAGTTCTTTGACCGCGGAGGCGGGGCGCTCCACCACTTCTCCCGCGGCGATGTGGCCCACTGTGGCCGCGTCTAGTATGCGTATACCCATTGGTTTATATCCTTCTTGCCTTCTCGTTCAGGGTGTACAGCAGGTTCAGCGCATCAATGGGAGACAAGCTCATCACGTCGATGGCCCGGATTTCCTCCACCAACTCCATGGGCTTAAAGTCGCTCAGCTGCACCTGCCGGTCACCCGGGTTCTTGCGCTTGTCCAATATGCTCTGGCCGATGGAGCCGCTCAGCCCCTCGTTCACCTCCAGCCGGGCCATGATCTGCCTGGCCCGGGCGATCAGGCTGGGGGGCAACCCCGCCAGCTTGGCCACCGCCACGCCGAAGCTGCGGTCGGCCCCGCCGGGCACCACCTTGCGCAGGAAGATCACGTCCTCCCCCTGCTCCTTGGCGGTGATGCGGTAGTCCGCCACCCCCTCCAGGTGCCCTTCCAGCTGGGAGAGCTCGTGGTAGTGGGTGGAAAACAGGGCGCGGCTGCGGGTCTTGCTGGCGATGTGCTCCACCACCGCCCAGGCGATGGACAGCCCGTCGAAGGTGCTGGTGCCCCGGCCCACCTCGTCCAGAATGAGCAGACTTCGGTGGGTTGCATATTTCAGGATGGCGGCCACCTCGCTCATTTCCACCATGAAGGTGGACTGGCCGCCGTACAGGTCGTCGGAAGCGCCGATGCGGGTGAAAATGCGGTCGGTAATGGGCACGTCGGCGTACTGGGCGGGGACGAAGGAGCCTATGTGGGCCATCAGCACGATGAGGGCCACCTGGCGCATATAGGTGCTCTTGCCCGCCATATTGGGCCCGGTGATGATCATCAGCCGGCTTTGGTCTGTAATCAGGGTATCGTTGGGCACGAACCGGTCCCGGCCCAGGGACTGCTCCACCACCGGATGGCGCCCCTCCCGGATTTCGATGCGGCCCTCCTGGTTGATCTGGGGGCGGACGTAGTCGTTCTCGGCGGCTACCTGGGCCAAAGAAAGCAGGGCGTCCAGCGTCTTGAGCCCCTGGGCGGTGGACTGGAGTCTGGGCAGCAGCTCCTTGAGCTTGGCCCGAATCTGGCAGAACAGCTCGTACTCCAGGCGCACCGCCTGGTCGTCGGCGCCCAACACGGTCTTTTCCAGGTCCTTGAGCTCCTGGGTGACGAAGCGCTCGCAGTTGGCCAGGGTCTGCTTGCGGGCGTAGCGGTAGGGCACCTGGTCGTAGAAGGACTTGGTGACCTCGATGTAGTACCCGAACACCCGGTTAAAGCTGATTTTCAGGTTCTTGATGCCGGTGAGTTCCCGCTCCTTCTGCTCCAGCTGGGCGATCCAGGTCTTGCCATCGGTGGCGGCGGCCCGGAGCTGGTCCAGGCGCTGGTCGTAGTCATCGTTGAAGATGCCCCCCTCCTTCACCGACAGGGGCGCGTCGGGGGATATGGCCCGCTTGAGCATCTCTCCCAGGGCGTCCAGGGGGTCTAGCAGGCCGTCCACCTTGCGCAGGGCCTGGGCGTCCATGGCGGCGATGAGGGACTTGATGGCGGGCACCGCGTCCAGGGAGCGGGCCAGGGCCAGGCAATCCCGGGGGGTGACCGACTCGTAAGCGATCTTGCACAGCAGCCGCTCGATGTCGTAGACCTGGCTGAGCTGCTGGCGCAGGGCGTCGGCCTCCATGGGCGATCCCTTGAGCTGCTCCACCCCGTCCAGCCGCTGGGCGATCTGCTCCGGATCCATCAATGGCCGCTCGATCCAGCTGCGCAGCATCCGGCTGCCCATGGCGGTAGAGGTCTTGTCCAGAATCCACAGAAGGGAGCCCCGGCGGCTGCGGCCCCGGCCCGACTGGACCAATTCCAGATTATAGGCCGCCACCCGGTCGATGGTCATGTACTGCTGGGGCTCAAACAGCTTGAGGGACAGGATGTGGGACAAAGCATTTTTCTGGGTATCGGTTAAGTAGGCCATCAGGGCTCCTGCGGCCTGAACGCACAGCTTTTCCCCCTTGAGGCCCAGGGCCTGGGCGTCGGGGACGTGGAAGTGGGCCTTTAACACCTCCAGCGCCTGGGGATAGTCGTACCAGCCCTCCTTGGCCTGGGTAACCGCCATGTTCAGGCGGCAGCCCACCGCCCCCAACTGCTCCCGGTCGTTCACCAGCAGCTCCTTGGGGGCGATGCGGTCCAGCTCGTCGGCCAGGCGCTGCTTTACCCCCTTGATGGGATAGACCCAGAACTCGCCGGTGGACAGGTCACAGAAGGCGGTCCCCGCTCGGTCGCCGCTGAGGCACAGGCTGAGGATGTAGCTGTTCTCCCGCTCGCTCACCGTGCCTCCCTCGGTGATGGTGCCCGGGGTGACGATGCGGATCACCTTTCGCTCCACCAGGCCCTTGGTCTCCGCCGGGTCGGTCATCTGCTCGCAGATGGCCACCTTGTATCCCTTTTCAATCAGGCGGCCGATGTAGGTGTCCGCCGCGTGAAAGGGCACCCCGCACATGGGCGCCCGCTGGGACAGGCCACAGTCCTTTCCTGTCAGGGTGAGCTCCAGTTCCCGGGATACGGTCAGAGCGTCCTCGAAGAACATCTCGTAAAAGTCCCCCAGGCGGAAAAACAGGATGCAGTCCTTGTTTTCCTCCTTGATGGTCAGGTACTGCTGCATCATTGGCGATATGGCCATGGCGTTCCTCCGTATCAATCTCTGGCGGCCTGGCCGCCCGTTCCCGGCGCCGGGCTAATGGCACCCGCCGCAGCTGGAGCAGGAACCGGAACAGCTCTCCTGGTCCGGCTGGATCTGCCCGGTGACGATAAAGCGCAGCACCTGGTTCACCTGGTCGATCAGGTCGCTGAATGCCTGGCGGGCCTGGGTGAGGGCGGCGATGTCCTCAATGGCGTGGAGCTGCTCCTGGAGCTGGTCCATCTGGTCGGACAGCGCCTTCAGGGCGGCGGGGTCGGGCCGCTCCCCCGCCAGAAGCTGTTCCACCTGGCCCTTCTTCTCCAGGTACTCCCCCATGGTCTGGGCCGCCTGCTGGTTGGCCATGGCCTTGTCCTCGGCGGCCTTCATGGCCTGGTATTCCGGGCTCTCCAGCAGCGCTTGACCCAGTTCCCGGGTCTTGAGAAAGACGGTATTCATATGGATGGGTCCCTCCTTGGTCTGTCCTGTTTATCCGGCTGCGCCGTCAGGCGTTGGGCCCGGTTCCTTCCGAGCCGGCGTGGCGGGCCGGGCAACCGGCCATCAGTTTTGGCAGAGCTGTCCCCGCAGGGTATTGCGGCCGGCGCACAGGATGTCCACCTCCGCAAAGCTACCGATGAGGGAAGTATTTCCCGGGAAATTGACCATATGTCCCCGCTGGGTCTTGCCGCACACGCAGCCCTCGTCCCGGGTGGACACCGCCTCCACCAGCACCTGCTGGCGGGAGCCCACCTGGCTTTCCAAAGCCTGTTGGGTCAGGCTCTGCTGCAGGTCGATGAGGCGCTGGATGCGCCGGGTCTTCTCTTCCATGGGGGTATCGTCGGCCATGGAGGCCGCCTTGGTGCCGGCACGGGGAGAGAAGATGAAGGTAAACGCCGCGTCAAACCGGGCCTGCTCCACCAGGGACAGGGTATCCTGGAAATCTGCCTGGGTCTCGCCGGGGAAGCCCACGATGATGTCGCTGGTCAGGCCCACGTCGGGGCGCACCTGCCGCAGCTTTTCCACCAGGCCCAGGTATTTTTCCCGGGTATAGTGCCGGTTCATCAGCTCCAGAATCCGATTGCTCCCCGACTGCACCGGCAAGTGCAGCTGCCCGGTGAGGTGCTCCAGCCGGCCAAAGCAATCGATGAGCTGGTCGGACAGGTCCTTGGGGTGGGAGGTCATGAAGCGGATGCGGGGAATGCCCACCTTGTCCAGCTCCGTGAGCAGCCGGGCGAAGGCGTCGCCCCCGCCGCCGTAGGAGTTCACGTTTTGCCCCAGCAGCATGATCTCCTGGACCCCCGCGTCCCGCAGCTGCCGGGCCTCCTCCAGGATGCGCTGGGGCTCCCGGGACCGCTCCCGGCCCCGGACGTAGGGCACGATGCAGTAGCTGCAGAAGTTGTTGCACCCATACATGATGTTGATGAAGGCCATATGGGGGCTGGTGCGCCGCACCGGCAGGCCCTCGGCCACGCCCCCCTCGCTGTCCAGCACCTCGCACACCTGCTTCTCCTCGTGGATGACCCGGAACAGCAGTTCGGGGAACCGGTGCAGGTTGTGGGTGCCGAAGATCAGGTCGATAAAGGGGTACTGGCGCTTCAGCGTTTCCGCCATGCCCTTTTCCTGCATCATGCACCCGCCCACGCAGATGAGCAGCCGGGGCTTGAGTTTTTTGAGCTCCTTGAGCCAGATCACGTTGCCCAGGGCCCGGTTCTCCGCGTTTTCCCGGACGCAGCAGGTGTTGTACAGGATGAGGTCGGCCTGCTCCCGGCTGGCGGCACGCTGGTAGCCCATTTCCTCCAGCATGCCCGCCAGCGTCTCCGAATCCCGCACGTTCATCTGGCAGCCCAAGGTGACGATATAGTAGCTTTGGGGCCGGTAGTTGGCCTTGCGCACCGAGCGCATATAGGCCCGCTGGACTTCCAGGGCCCGGTCGGTGATCAGGGGACGAACGTCTTCTTGCATATACGTTTCACCTCATTGGGGCGGCAAAGGCCGCGTCTTGGGGGGGAGCTGGTGCTCCAGCACCGGGGATAAATCGAAGCTGTCCCGCTCCCGGTCGGGTTCCGGCTTGACGTAAGCCTTCACCCCCGGCGGCGCCCCGGTGAGCAGCAGCTGACCCGCCACGTCGGGGTGGCATTGAATGAGCCAAGCCCCTGCCCCCTGGGCTACGGCACGCAGTTGGTCCAGGGCGCTGAAGGCGATGGACTGGGGGGTGAACACCAGACCCGTGCCCTTGCACAGGGGACAGGGCTGCTTGACCAGGGTATGAATGGGCTGATGCACCTTTTTTCGGGTCATCTCCACCAAGCCTAGGCCGGTCAGGCCCACCAGGTTGGTCTTGGTGCGGTCCTTCTTCAGCTCTTTTCTTAACAGCTGAAGCAGCGCCTCCCGGTGTTCTTCCTCATCCATATCGATAAAGTCAATGACGATGATGCCGCCAATGTCTCGCAGCCTAAGCTGACGCACCAGCTCCACCACCGCTTCGCAGTTGATGCGAAACACGGTGTCGCTGAGGGAGTGCTTGCCCACAAACTTGCCGGTGTTCACGTCCACCACAGTAAGGGCCTCGGCGTAGTCGAATACCAGATAGCCGCCGCTGGGCAGCCATACCCGCCGCTCCAGCGCCTTTTCCATTTGTGCCTCCACCCGGTACAGGTGCATCAAGGGCGTCTCTGCCCGATAGAGCTCCACCTTCTGGGCCAGTTCTTGGGATATCATGGCGGCGTGCCTGCGTGCAATCTCGTAGGCTTCCTGGCCCTCTACCGCCAGGCGTTTCACCTCGGGCAGCAGCATGTCCCGCACTGCCCGGTTGACCAGCCCTAGATCCCGGTGCAAGAGTGCCGGAGCAGGGGCACACCGGGCCTGCTGGCAGATGCTGTCCCACAGCCTGAGCAGGTAGGCCGCATCCTTGGCCAGGTCCTCCTCCCCCGCCCCCTGGGCGGCGGTGCGCACGATGAACCCCATGCCCTGGGGCCGCAGCCCTTCGGCCAACTGCCGCAGCCGGGACCGCTCCTCCTCCGATTCGATGCGCCGGGATACCCCCACGTACCCCACCGTGGGCAGCAGCACCACCAGCCGGCCGGGCAGGGTGATGTTGCAGGACAGCCGGGGCCCCTTGGCCCCGCCGGGCTCCTTCACCACCTGCACCGGTAACTGCTGGCCCGGCCGCACCAGCTTCTTGATGGACAGCTCTTTCAGCGCCTCTTCCAGGGCTTGCCCCTCCTCGCCCAGGCTGCGCCGGTCCACCTGGATGTCCCCGGCGTACAAAAATCCGTTGCGCTCCAGGCCGATATCCACAAAGGCGGCCTCCATGCCGGGCAGCACGTTCATCACCCGGCCCATATAGATGTTGCCCACCAGCTTTTCCCGGCCCTTGCGCTCCATGTACAGCTCGCACAGGCTGCCATCTTCCACCACCGCAAGCCGGGTCTGGGCGGGAAATGCCTCCAGCAATAGTTCCTTTTCCATCCCCTCAGACGCCTACTTCATCTCATATTTTCCGTTTCCTATTCCAGCCGCCGGGACGCCCCGGCGAAAGAAGTTTCCCCGTGTCCCATGGATGGGCCGCGCCTGGACGCCGCTCTGGAATCCGTACCTGGTTAGGCGGGGAAGCGCTTTGCCCCCGGCAGCCGGCCTTGCTCACGCCTTAAGGGTAAACAAGTCCACCGGTGCGCCGGAATCGTCCTGGGCCAGCAGGGCGGTTCTGTGGACCTGGGCGTCCTGGGGCAACTCCGCCCCCGCCCGCTGGGCCAATACGCTCAGCAGCAGGTCCGGCTTTAAGGTGGCCCGCTCGGTGAGCTGCAGCCGGGCCCGCATCAGATATCCGCCTCCTTGCGGGGTTACCTCCAGGGATAGCGCCATGGGCCGGATGTCGGCGGGCTTTTCCCCCGACTTGGTCTTGCGCAGGGCGACAACTTCCTTTTCCGCCAGAAAGCCGGGAACCGCCTCCGCCACCTTGTCCCAGGCGGGGCCGGGCAGGGTGATGGCATAATCGGCCCAGTACAGCCGGGCCATCAACGCGGGAAAGCGGTCCTCCACCAGGCGCACACCCCTTAGGGGCAGGTCCGGAGGCAAGGCCCGGCGCATCTGCTCCAGGGCGGCGGCCTTGCCCAGGGGCGCCGCCAGCTTGATGTCCATGAGCTCCGCCTCGCTGGTCCAGCCCATGGCCAGGGCCGAGGCGAAGGACAGCAGCGGGTGGGGATTGAACCCCTGGGAATAGGCCACCGGCAGGGCGCTGCGCCGCAGGGCCATCTGCATAAACCGCTGCAAATCCAGGTGGGATACGCACATCAGCCGCCTGGTCTTGCCGAACTGGTATATCGCCCTCATGTGCACGCCCCCTCGTACCGGTTCATGCCGCAGCCCACGCAGCCCTTGCGGCAATCCTGGGTGGTCTGGCCCGCCAGGGCTTTATCCCACTCCCGCAGCAGGAAGGCCCGGGTCACCCCCGCGTCCAAATGCTCCCAGGGGAACACCTCGTCCCGTGCCCTGGGCCGGGATGCGTAGAAGGCCGGGTCCACCCCGGTTTCCTCAAAGGCCCGCAGCCACAGGTCGTAGCGGAAATGGTCGCTCCAGCCGTCGAACCGGCAGCCCAGCCGCCAGGCCCGCTCCAGGGCCTCCCCCACCCGCCGATCGCCCCGGGCAAACACCGCCTCGATAAAGCTCAAATCCGGGGCGTGATATTTAAAGTCCACCCCTTTGATCCGGCTCAGCTGCTCCTTCAGCCGCTGCTGGCGGCGGATCACCTGGGCCTGGTCCAATTGTCCGGCCCACTGGAAGGGGGTAAAGGGCTTGGGCACGAACACCGAGGCGCTCACCGTAATGCGCAGCCCCGGCGCCCGCCGCTCCTTGGGCAGGCTGAAATAGCACTGCTGCACCTTGCGGGCCAGGTCGGCGATGCCGTCCACGTCCTGGTCGGTCTCGGTGGGCAGGCCCAGCATGAAGTACAGTTTCACCGCCGACCAGCCCTCTTCAAAGGCGTCGGTGACCGAGCGGATCAGATCTGCCTCGGTGACCCCCTTGTTGATGACGTCCCGCAGCCGCTGGGTGCCCGCCTCCGGCGCCAGGGTGAGGGCGGTCTTGCGCACCTTCTGGGTCTCCTTCAGGGTATCCTTGATGAGGGAGTCGATGCGCATGGAGGGCAGGGAGATCTTCACCCGCTTGGGGGCGAAGTTCTCGATCATCCGGTGGGCCAGCTGGGGCAGCTGGGAATAGTCGCCGCTGGACAGGCTCATCAGGGAGATTTCGTCGTAGCCGGTGCTGTCCACCAGGTTTTGGGCCAGGGCCATCAGCCGGTCCATGGACCGCTCCCGCACCGGGCGGTAGATCATGCCTGCCTGGCAGAACCGGCAGCCCCGGGTGCAGCCCCGGAAGATCTCCAGCATGATCCGGTTGTGTACCACGTCGCCGTAGGGCACGATGAGCTTTTCTGGATAAAAGGCCCCGTCCAGGTCGTTCACCAGCGCCTTGCGCACCACCTGGGGCGCTGGGCTGCCCGCCTTGGGCTGGATGGCGGCCACGGTGCCAGCGGCATGGTACTGCACCTGGTGCAGGCTGGGCACGTATACCCCGGGGATGGCAGCGGCCATGCGCAGGTATTCCTCCCGGGGCAGCCCCTGGGCCTTCCACCGCTTATAGGCGTCGATGGTCTGGTGGGTGGACTCTTCCCCGTCGCCCAGCACGAAGAAATCCACAAAGGGGGCCAAGGGCTCCGGGTTAAAGGCGCAGGGCCCGCCGCAAATGACGAAGGGGCCCTCCTTGCGCTGGTCCTGGCGCAGGGGCAGCCCTGCCAAATCCAAGGCGGACAGGATATTGGTGTAGCTCATCTCGTATTGCAGGGTAATGCCCAGCAGATCAAACTGCTTCACCGGGGTTCGGGATTCCAGGCTGAACAGGGGAATGCCCTCCCGGCGCATCAAATCCTCCATATCCACCCAGGGGGAAAACACCCGTTCGCACCAGGCGTCCTCCCGGCTGTTGATGGCGTGATACAGGATTTTCATTCCCAGATGGGACATGCCCACCTCATATACGTCTGGGAACAAGAAGGCGTAGCGCACCGCCACCTTGTCCGGGTCCTTCATCACCGCGCCGTACTCGCCTCCGGCGTACCGCACCGGCTTGCTCACCTGCATCAGCACCCGGTCCAAATTCTCAAGACTCAAGGCCGTATTCCTCCCGCCCGCTGGCGAAAATCCAGAGAATAACCAATTTATCCTAACACATTTTCCCTTGGGGAACAAGCCTTTCCGTGTAAAGGCCCGCCCGGCCCGCCCCCGGGGCCAAGGCCTGCGGCCTTGGCCCCGGGGGCGGGCCGGGCGGGATTTTTTCCCGGAAAAACTGGTTCCTCCAGGGAAAGTCTGGAAAAAGGCGCCTGCCCGGAGCCCGGGTCAGGATGGCCCGGAGCACATGGGCGGGCTCAGCCCTTGACGCCCTTGGTTCCCCCCTTGGCCCCCCGTACCTGGGCCTGGAGGATGGTGGAATCGAAGGAGAACACGCTCTTGTGTTCGTCCGCATGGGCCTTGAGGGCGTCCTCCACCATGATGTCGATCATGCTGGAGAAGGATATGCCCACCGGTTCCCACAGGTAGAAGGCCAGGGAACCGGGGATGGTGTTGACCTCGTTGACGTAGAGGGTATCCCCGTCCAGGATGTAGTCGATGCGCACCACGCCCTTTAGGTCAAGGGCCCGGAACACCTGACAGGACAGCTCCTGAATGCGCTGGGTGAGGGCGTCTGCGATGGGGGCGGGAATCTGCCGGGCCAAGGAGGCCATGCCCGCCTTGCCTCCCTTGGACTGGCGCAGGTACTTGTCATCGAAGGAGAGCAGCTTATCCCAGTGCATGGGCATCTCCAGGATGGAGGCGCGCACCTGGCCGGCATAGCCCAGCACGGCGCAGTTGACCTCCTTGGGATCGGAAATCCCCTTTTCCACCAGGATGCGCCGGTCGTAGGCGGCGGCCACGTCCAGGGCGTGGCACAGCCCCTCCCGGTCATCGGCCCGGCTGATGCCGATGGAGGAGCCCAGGTTGGCGGGCTTTACGTACATAGGATAGGAAAGGTGGGCCTCCATGCGCTCCACCACCTGCTGCCCGTCCCGGGCCCAGTCGTCCCGGTCCACCCATTCCCCGGGCAGCACGGGAAAACCGCAGCCCTGGAACAAAAGTTTCATGGCGATTTTGTCCATGCCCACCGCAGAGCCCATGACTCCGGCGGAGGTATAGGGCACGTCCAGCATCTCCAGCAGGCCCTGGAGGGAGCCGTCCTCCCCGTTCATGCCGTGGAGCACCGGCATCGCCACGTCGCACACCGCCGCCACCTGACGGCCCGGGGCCAGCAGGCTGCGCTTTGAGGTGGGGTATTTGATGAGCACCAGCTTTTCCCCCTCCCCCAGGGGCAGCACCCGGGTCACCTTGGCCGGATCGTAGGCCTGATAAAAGCCCATATCCTTTAGGGCCGGCCCCATTTGCCAGCGGCCTTGCCGGTCGATGTACACCCGCTCCACCTGATAGCCCGCCTTTTCCGCCGCCTCGGCGGCCTGTAGGCCCGATATGATGGATACGTCGTGCTCGCAGGCGCGGCTCCCGTACAATACCGCCAAACGCAATTTGTCCATGTCCATTCTCCCTCCGGCTTGTTTGTTATCGTCTGATGGGTTCCGGCTGAGGATTGCGCCCATTGTTCCCCGGCGGCCGGTCCGGCTCCCGGGGGATGGGCTGCTGCGGGCAGCTGAGGATTGCCCCAACCGCCCGGCAGGATGTAGCAATTTTAGCGATTTCATTCGTTATAGTTGTCAGGCAGATCGTTCTCAAACAGCACCACGTCCCCGGGCCGGCCCAGCCGGGCCAGCACCGCGGTGGCCTCGTTCAGATTGCCCACCAGGGTGATCTGGGACTGGCGCATACCCCCCTCCAGCGCACCCCGCAGGATGGGCTGACAGCGCTTGCGCCCCACCAGGATGGCCGCGTCGCAGCTGCCCGCTAATTGCATCCCCAGTTTATAGTTGAGTTCGTACTCCTTCTCCCCCTGTTCCACCAGGCCGGGGGTAACGATGAGGCGGCGGCCCGGGAAGTCCCGCAGCACGTCCAGGGCGGCCTGCGCCCCTACCGGGTTGGCGTTGAAAGCGTCGTCGATGATGGTGACGCCCCCCGCCCCGGGGATGAGCTGCAGGCGGTGCTCCACCGGCTCGGCCTTGGCTACGCCCTTGGCGATCTCCTCCAAGGTGAGGCCCAAGCGCTTGGCCACCGCGCAGCACAGTACGATGTTCTGGATGTTGTGCCGGCCCAGCAGCTTGGTCTGGCACTGGACCCGGCCGCCCTCGGCGTCGCACAGGGTAAACCGGCTGCCAAAGGGCCCCACCTGAATGTCCTCGGCATATAGGGCCAGGTATCCGCCGGACAGCCCGGCCCGGTATTTTTCAATGGCACAGCGCTGGTACAGCTTGTCGCACCAGGCTCCGTCGGCGGCGAAGAAGGCGGCCCCGTCCTGGGGCAGCGCCTCGATCAATTCGTTCTTGGTGGCGGCCACCTGCTCAATGGTGCCGAAGGTCTCCAAATGCTGCTCCCCCACACTGGTGAGCACCCCGTACTGGGGCTGCACCAGCTGGCACAGTTCGGCGATGTCCCCCACGTGGCGGGCGCCCATCTCCGCCAGAAAGATCTGGTGATGGGGCTCCAGTTGCTCCCGAATCACCCGGGTAAGGCCCATGGGGGTATTAAAGCTGGCGGGGGTGGCCAGCACGTCGTAGCGCTGGGACAAGATGGCCTTCAGGATGAACTTGGTGGAGGTTTTGCCGAAGGAGCCGGTGATGCCGATCTTGATCAGATCCGACCGCCCCTGCAGCTTTTCCATGGCCTCGTTGAAATAAAACTGATTCACCTGCTTCTCAATGGGGGCCATCAGCCATCCCGCCACCAGGGCCAGATAGGGCACCGAGATGAACATCAGGTAGACCGGAAGCCCAAGCCCAGACAGGAACAAACACCCCAGCAGCGCGCACAGGCACAGGGCGGCGTACAGCCGCTTCATCCGGGCGGTGAGCACAAAGGGCTTTTTCTCCGGAGTCTTGTACTGCATCAGGTTGAGCCGCCAGGCCACCGCCACGAATCCTGCCAGGGTGACCAGGGTGGATACCACCCTGGAGGCGCTTTCCCCCATGAGCATGTTGAGCAGCAGCTGCAGCACTACCACTGTCAGGGTGGCCAGCACCCCCAGGTTCAGCGTCCAGCCCAGCAGCTTATCCCGGTTCTTGGAAAGCCAGCGCCGGTAGCCGTCCAGCTGATAGCTTTCCAGCTGCATCATGTGCAGGTAAAACCGGCTGTATATCGCGCACACGGCGGCCACCACCACGATAGACAATCCATCTAGCCACGCCATGGTTCTTCCTCCATGTCTTATGCAATAAGTTCTTTGAACCCTATGAAATAAAATTGTCCAGCACCGCCCGGAAATCGGCGTACCGGTCCAGGTAGGCGAAATGCCCCACCCCCGGCATCGCCACCAGCCCCGCATCGGGCATCCGCTTTTCCATGGCCTGGGCTACCCACAGGGGCGCCGCCGTATCCTGTTCCCCCCAGAACAGCAGCGTGGGCGCCTGCACCTTTTCAAGGTATGGCGAAAGGTCCTGGCTCACCACACGGGAAAAGGTCTTGCGCATTTGGGGGCTCAGCGCCCGGTAGTCCGCCGAGCCGAATTTTTCCTGCAGCCGGCTGCGCCAGCCCTCCACCGCCTCCTGCCCCCATACCGCCCGGGACAGGGCGTTATCCCCCAGCGCCTTGAGCCCCTTATAGCAGGCGCTCCGGGCCCGCTGCTTGGCCGTGGGCGGCTTCTTTAGCGCCGGCACCCCCGTGAGCACCATCCGATTCACCCTTTGGGGATAGGTGGCCGCCAGGGCCAGGGCCACCCGCCCGCCAAAGGAGTGGGCCACGATGTGGGTGCGCTCTATGCCCAGCCGGTCCAGCAGCTGCCGGGTCATCTCCATATAGTCCGTCACGTCCCAGGGCTGGGGCGGGTCGGATGAGCGCCCGCCCTGGCCGGGAAAATCCAGCGCCGTCATGGCGTATTTCTGGGCAAAGTCCCTGAGCACCGGCGCCCAGCTCTCGCACCGCCCGCCCCAGCCGTGGAGCAGCAGTACGTCGCACCCCGTCCCCTGCCGCTCATAATAGACCTGCGCGCCTGCCGCCTCAATGGTCAAATGCGTCACCCCACAAAGATATTCAACTTATCATACCAGATTTTATGAAAAAAAGAAAGGTGGATTGAAAAACTAACGCGTACTCCCCCGGAAATCAACCCTTTTCTTCCCCACTCTCACCTTGCCTCCCTGGAAATGGCATAAAGAAAACGCTAAGATTTCTTCCAAATAGGGATTTGTACGAAAAACTTAACAGCACACAGCGCCCATAACGAATAAAATGGCAATAGACTGCACCTTGCTGCGGGGAAGGAGGGAATCGGTATGCTGAGCGCCCTGGGATTTAGCGTAAAAGTGATGGTCATCGGTATGCTGGTGGTCTTCGCGGGGCTGCTGCTGCTCATTCTGTGCATCTACTTGATGAGCGCAGCGCTATCCGCTATCGAGAAGCGTAAAGCCGCACCCGCCGCGTCACTAGAGCAAAATTGAGGGGGAACAAGCCATGAACAAAAAATACCGCCTATTGACGGCCATGCTGCTGATGCTGGTTTTGACCATGACGGCATCCATGCTGACCGCTTTCGCGGAGCCCGCCGCCCAGGGCACCGTTGCCACGGCGGACGAGGCCATTCAGGCCGAAGCGCCCGCTGCGGATACCGCCGCAGAGACGGAGGAAGCTGCGGAAGAGGATCCTTACGATCTGGACCTGGGCGCGGCCATGCGCTCCATCGCCCAGTCCACCGGTTTGGCCAACGGCGACTGGCGGCAGTACGTGATGATCTGCATCAGCTGCGTACTTCTGTACCTGGCCATCGTGAAGAAATTTGAGCCGCTGCTGCTGCTGCCCATCGCCTTTGGCATGTTGCTGGCCAACCTGCCCTTGGCCGGCATGATGAACGGCGAAAGCTACAGGGAGTTCCCCCTGGAGCAGGCGGCGGAAGCGCTGAAGTACGCCACCGAAAAGCAAACCACCGCCTATGTGGCCCTCAACGCCTTGGGCGAGCAGGTATACCAGGTCCAGTCCTCCAACGGCGGGCTGCTCTACTACCTGTACAAGGGCGTGAAGCTGGGCATCTACCCGCCCCTCATCTTCATGGGCGTGGGCGCGATGACCGACTTTGGTCCCCTGATCGCCAACCCCAAGAGCCTGCTGCTGGGCGCCGCCGCTCAGCTGGGCATCTTCATCACCTTCATCGGCGCCATCCTGCTGGACTTTACGCCCAACGAGGCCAGCGCCATCGGCATCATCGGCGGCGCGGACGGCCCTACCGCCATCTACGTCACCACCCAGCTGGCGCCCCATCTGCTGGCCCCCATCGCCGTGGCCGCCTATAGCTACATGGCCCTGGTGCCGGTGATTCAGCCGCCCATCATGCGGGCCCTCACCACCAAGAAGGAGCGCATGATCGTCATGGAGCAGCTGCGGCCGGTAAGCCGCGCCGAGCTGGTCATCTTCCCCGTGGTGGTCACCGTGGTGGTCTCCCTGCTGCTGCCCGACGCGGCGCCCCTGGTGGGCATGCTGATGCTGGGCAACCTGATGCGCACCAGCGGCGTGGTGGACCGGATCAGCAAGACCGCCCAGAACGAGCTGATCAACATCGTCACCATCTTCCTGGGCCTCACCGTGGGCGCTACCACCAACGGCGCCACCTTCCTCTCCCCCCAGACCCTGTACATCATCGTGCTGGGCGTCATCGCCTTCATGGGCGGCACCGCCGGCGGCGTGCTGCTAGGCAAGCTGATGTGCAAGCTGTCCGGCGGCAAGATCAACCCGCTGATCGGTTCCGCAGGCGTGTCCGCCGTGCCTATGGCCGCCCGTGTGAGCCAGGTTGTGGGCCAGAAGGAGAACCCGGGCAACTTCCTGCTGATGCACGCCATGGGCCCCAACGTGGCCGGCGTTATCGGTTCCGCCGTAGCCGCAGGCGTATTCCTGTCCCTGTTCAAGTAATCCTGCCGGTTACACCAAGCGTCGCGCTCTGCGCGGCGCTTTTTTTGCCGGGGGGACGCGGGGGGAGG
>DVHZ01000117.1 GCA_018711685.1 Candidatus Excrementavichristensenella intestinipullorum
GGCAGGCAAAGCCTGCCCCCGGCCCCCCCTCGGGAAAACCAGCGTCCCGGCTGCGCCGGGGCGCTACGCGGTGAGCAGCGGGCAAAGCCGGGGCGTGGAGCGCGAGGCGGGAGTTTCCCACAGCCGCCGGCAGAACCACATACCGACGCCGGGGCAAGCCAGAACAAGCGGGTGCAAGAGCGCTGCGGGGGGTCCGGGGGGCGGAGTCCCCCGGCGCGGCATAGCCGCCGCAGAGCGGCGGCTATGCCTGGCGCCAGCAGTCCAGCAATTCCTCCATCCACCGGTACAGGTCCATGCCGTACACCTGGTTCAGGTTGTCCCGGGTGAGCACCGCCTCCACGGGGCCCTGGGCGACGGCCCTGCCGCCAGTCATCAGCAGGGCGTGGGTTCCGTAGCGCCGGGCCAAGCTTAGGTCGTGGACTACGCTGATCACCGCCCGGCCGGGCCGCTTCAGCCAATCGCCGATAAGGGAAAATATCTGCCGCTGATACACCGGGTCCAAATGGTTGGCGGGCTCGTCCAGCATAAGCAGGGCGGGGTCCTGGGCGAACACCTGGGCCAGAAAGACCCGCTGCATCTCGCCGCCGGACAGAGCCAGCATACTCTGACGCCGGAGATTCTCCATGCCGGTGCGCTCCAGCGCCTGGCGGATATGGTTCTCTCCCTCCATATCCCGCCCCATCAAGGGGCCGCCATAGGCATAGCGGCCCAGAGCCACCACCTCTTCTACGGTAAAGGCATAGCCCAGCTGATGATTCTGGGAGAGCACTCCCACCATTCGTCCCAGCTCTTTGGGGCGGATGGTCCGAATATTCCTCCCCTCCAAGACAATCCGTCCGCTCCAGCGCACACTTTGGGCGATAGCCTTCACCAGGGTAGACTTGCCCGCCCCGTTGGGGCCGCACAGCATCAGCCACTGTCCGTTCTCCAAGGCGAAGCTAACCCCCTTGACCACTTCCCGGTCGCCATAAGCTACGCTCACGTTTTCCACCGTCAACATGATCCCTGCCCCGCCCTTCTGGTGCGGTAAAACACCACTGCAAAAACCGCCGAGCCCACCAGGGAAGTAATCACGCCGATGGGCAGTTCGATGGGCCTGAGGATCATCCGCCCGCACAGATCGGACAGGCACAGGAAGGTCGCGCCTCCAAACAGGGTGGCGGGCAATAGCCTGGCGTGGTTAGGCCCTGTAATCATGCGCAGGATGTGGGGCACCACCAGCCCCACAAAGCCGATGGTGCCGCCAATGGACACACTGACCCCGATGAGCACCGAAACCGCCCCCAGCACCGCCAGCTTGACCCCTCGAACGTTCACCCCCAGGTGCCGGGCGTGATCTTCGCCTACGGCGAAAGCGTTCAGTTCCCGGCTCAATCCCAGCAGCAGAGCGCCGCAGGCCAACAGCGCCACCGCCAGCACCAGGGCGTTTTCGTAGCTGCTGCCTGCCAAGGAGCCCATGGTCCAAAACGTGATGGACTTGAGCTTATCCCCTGAAAAGGTGATGAGCAGGCTCATCATGCTGCTGGCAAACATGCTGAAGATCACCCCGGTAAGGATGATGGTATTCGTAGACAAGCTGCTGTCCAGCAGGTAGGTGAAGGAAAGAATGAGGATTAGGGAGACGAAGGCGAATAGCATAGCCAGCGCTACCGTGGCCCCCAGAGCGAAGCCGGGAAAGCTGAGCCCCAGCATCATGGCTACTACCGCCCCCAAAGCGGCTCCCGACGACACCCCCATGGTGGACCCATCGGCCAGAGGATTGCGCAACAGCCCCTGCATAGCGCCGCCGCACAGGGCCAGAGAGGCGCCAACCAAGGCCGTACACAGCACCCGGGGCAAACGGATAGACAACACGATGCTGGCCGTCTGTCCCTGTTGGGGCCTGCCCAGCAGTGCCAAGCCGATGGTTTCCAGCGTCTCTCCCAGCGGAATAGATACGCTGCCCAGGCACACGCACAGGGCCATGGTCATCCCCGTGGTCAAGGCCATCAGGCCCACCTGCCACCAGGCCAGCCCCCGGCCCGATCTCTTCACGCCGCTCCCCCCTTCTGCATTCTTCAGGGACGGGGAAGCCCTCCCCGTCCCTTGTCCGGCAGGCGTCAGGCTGCCTGTTCCCCCTGGGTAGCGTACACGAAATCGTACAGCGCCTGGGCTGCGTCCATGAGCCGGGGGCCAGGCCGGGTCATGCGATCGTTATCCGCCTGGAACACCTGGTTCTGTGCCACCGCCGTCACGTCCTGCCAACCCGCGCGGCTCATGATTTCCTCCTGGGGGGTAGGGCCTTCCCCATAATACATGGTCACAGTGACGATGTAGTCGGGGTTACGCTGCAATACCTGCTCCTCGCTGATCTGGGCCCAACCCTCCACGTCAGAAAAGGCGTTGGTCAGCCCGCACAGGGCGGCCAGCTCGTCCATGAAGGTGCCCTTGCCTGCGGTCCACAGTCCCCACTCCAGGGGCGACACCTCAAAATATACCGTCTTTCCCGTGTCCTGGGCCTGGGCGGCAATGCGCTGGAATTGCTCCTGCATTTGCGCCACCAGGGCTTGGGCCTGGCTCTGCCTGCCCGTCAGCTGGCCGATCA
Organism: Candidatus Excrementavichristensenella intestinipullorum; assembly: GCA_018711685.1. Taxonomy (GTDB): domain Bacteria; phylum Bacillota; class Clostridia; order Christensenellales; family Aristaeellaceae; genus Excrementavichristensenella; species Excrementavichristensenella intestinipullorum. The sequence continues at coordinate 2,585 of DVHZ01000117.1, forward strand.
TCTCAATGGCCTGGTAAACCCCTTCGATGTCTTGGGCGTCGGACACCACCACCCGGATGCCCGCCGCCTCCAGGGCGGCGATCTGCTCCTGGGTCTGGGCCATCGTAGCCATGAGCACCACCTGGGGGCTCAGGGCCAGAATCTCCTCCAGGTTGGTTTGGTCCCCGGAATTGACCACCGGCACCTGTTGGATATCCTCCGGGTAATCGCAGTAAGCGCCCCGGCCCACCAGCAGGTCTTCCGCCCCCAGGGCGCATAGGATTTCGCAATCCGAGGGCGTCAGAGCCACGATGCGGCTGGCCGGCTGGTCCAGGACGATCTCCCTGCCGGTCATATCGGTGAAGGTGACCTCCCGGGCCAGGGCGGGGAGCGCCCCCAGACACAGGGCAAAGCACAGCGTCAGGCACAAAATAGCAGTGGCTTTTTTCATGGATATTCCCTCCTCGTCGGCTTGGTGAACAGCTAGCAGGGACAAAAAAACGTCCCTTTCTCCCCTGGAAAGGAACGGCAAAACACACCTGTACCCATCGCTTATCCCATCCCCAGGAGAACGATCGGTGTAAGCAGGTCTCCCGGCTTGGCCTCATCCTACTTGGACGCCTTCCCATCTTGCGACAGTGGCCGCGCTTATGCGCCCGTCCTTTGGTCCGCCTTACGGTTACTGGGATAGCCCGGGACTTTCACCCGGTTTCCATGGCACGTCTCCGCGCCGCGTGTCTCCACGCAAATACACCGGCTATTCACTTGTATATCTATTATATCCGCTGTAAAGGCGGCTGTCAATCCACCCGACACAGTTTCTTCCGGCCTGCCGGCTCCATCCGGGCCCGGTCCGGCCGCGCTCCTAAGCCCGCTGCCGGCGCCCGCTGCACCGCGCTGCGCTTCGGTCCATGGGGCCTCGCGCCTCTCCTCCAACAGACAAAAAACTCCGGAGAACATGCTCCGGAGTATTCTACTGGAGGCGTGAACCGGATTTGAACCGGTGAATGAAGGTTTTGCAGACCTTTGCCTTACCACTTGGCTATCACGCCAATACATGGAGCGGTAGACGAGACTCGGACTCGCGACCTCCACCTTGGCAAGGTGGCGCTCTACCAACTGAGCTACTACCGCACATGGTGCCTTGGGGCGGAGTCGAACCACCGACACGCAGATTTTCAGTCTGCTGCTCTACCAGCTGAGCTACCAAGGCATTTGGCGACCTGGAAGGGGCTCGAACCCTCGACCTCCAGCGTGACAGGCTGGCATTCTAACCAACTGAACTACCAGGCCGCATATGGTGGGAACAACAGGGCTCGAACCTGTGACCCCTTGCTTGTAAGGCAAGTGCTCTCCCAGCTGAGCTATGCTCCCATTGTCCTCAACCGCGCCTACGCGCCCCGCGCGCCGGCGACGGATATTATTATACTCCATTCGCGCCCGTTTGTCAATAGCTTTCTGAAAAATATGTCAGAAAAAATGAAGCACGCCGGCGCTGAGCAGGGTCATGATCAGGCACGCCGCCACGTTGCCCAGGAAAATGGCCACCATGGCGTGGGATTTCTTCATATTCAGCAGGGTGGCGATGGCCGACCCAGTCCACACCCCGGTGCCGGGCAGGGGCACAGCCACGAACAGAAACAGCCCCAGCAGGCTGCCCGTATCCACCTTTTCTCCCTTTCTCAGGGACCGGCGCTCCACCCACGCGGCGAACCTTTGGATAAACCCTACGGGCAGGGCGTACATCCAGCGCAGGATGGGCTTGAGCAGCCAGAACACGAAGGGCATGGGCAGCGTGGAAAACACCAGGGCCAGGAGAAAGGTGCCCACCACGGGCATTCCGATGGCCATGCCCACGCTGACGGCGTAGCGCCCCTCAAAGGCGGGCAGCATGGACAACAGGGCGGTGGTGACGATCTTCCCGATATGCTCCGACCAGATAAACTCGTTTCCCATGGGCGGTGGTCCCTCCCCTTTTTTTCCTTAAATCGGCGCTTCGCCTACGATATCACCTTTCCCCAAATCCTGTCAACCGCGCCTTTGCGCATTCTCCTTGAATTTTTCGCGTCATGGGCTTATAATGATCCGGGAACAATATCCTTTGCGCAGCAGGAGTATGGAGCCGTGGAGCAGCAATCGCCGCTGGTTACCGTGGTGGTGCCGGTATACAATAGTCAATTTACCCTGGACCGGTGCCTTAAGAGCATATGCGCCCAGACCTATCGGAATTTGGAAATTCTGGCAGTGGATGATGGAAGCGCCGACGCCTCCCGGCAAATCATCGCCCGCTGGGCGGCCGCCGATAGCCGGGTGCGCCTCATCGCCAAGGCCAACGGCGGGGTGTCCCAGTGCCGCAATACCGGCATCCGTCAGGCCCAGGGCCGCTTTTTGCAGTTCGTGGACAGTGACGACCGTATTCCCCCCTCCTCTACCCAGACCCTGGTGAGCCAGGCATTATCCAGAGATTGCCAGCTGGTGGTGGCGGATTACTATATGGTCACCGGCGGCAAATATATGAAAAACGGCTCCATTCAAGAGCCCGGCCTCTATACCCGCCGCCAGTTCGCTCAGCTCATGATGCGCTCCCCCTCGGATTTTTACTACGGTGTCATGTGGAACAAGCTGTATTGCGCTGATCTGGTGCGCCGCTACGACCTGGCCTGTCCCCAGGAGATGAACTGGGGTGAGGACTTTTTCTTCAACCTGGAATACTTGCGTTATGTAGACCATGTGGCGGTGGTCAAGCGGGCAGTATACTACTACATCCGCCGCAAGAACAGCCTGAGTTTGTCCAAAAACGTCATTCTCTCCGCCCTGCCCGCCCGCATGGCCCTGTTCTCCCGCTATAAGGAGCTCTACGAGGGCCTGGATCTGTACGAAAACAACAAGCTGGGCATCTCCCTTTATCCCCTCACCTTTGCCCATGATGCGGGCTATCCCATTCCGCGAGAAGTCGCCGAGGCCGACGCCGCCGGAGAGCGCCCCCCGCGCCAACGGGGCAGAGGCCGTCTCTTCCCCTAAAGCCGCTCCAGCCCGCAGCGCCGCCGGTTTCAGGGGATGGTCCCTTTTCGGGCCGGTTTCAGGGGAGGGCGGACTTTCCCCAAATCGTTCCGAGGGCGCCGGGCCTTATTTTTCTCGATTGTCCTTTCATTTTCCAATGCATTCCCAATAGAATCCTTATTTTTCCCCATTGCGCCGTATTTTCGGGGGATTCATGGGGGATTATTCCCGTTTTTTCTCAGTTCCCGTCAGCATCCATCCATTTGTCCGTCTATCATCTTATAATTTAGGGCGCAGTCTCCACTTTTCCTCCGTTTTCCCTGATCCGGTCTGGATTTCTTCCGTCCTTTTCCCCCTCCTTCCCTCTTCCCTATCGCGCCGCCAGCACCTGCTCCATCAGGCCCTGGATCACCGGCCAGGTTTGGGTCACCGGAACCGCAAAGGCCAGCCCTTCAAAATCCATGCCGTAGCTGGATTGCAGCTTCAGCGTGGGCACGCCCACCAGTTGGCCCTGGCTGTTCAGCAGCGCACCGCCGGAATTGCCCGCGTTGATGGCCGCGTCGGTCTGAATCAGTCCGTATCCGGCGGGCATGTTTTCCGCCACCATGTTGTCCCGATCCAGGGCGCTGATGTATCCCACCGTCAGCGTCTTGCCCAGCACATCTTCTCCCGAGGACGGATAGCCTACCACCAGCGCCAGATCGCCTACCCGCAGCGCCTGGGAATCCCCCACTGGAACCGGGGCGACGCCGCTGAAAGCCTCTCCCGCGTCCAGTACCGCCAAATCATAATCCTCATCCGCCGCGTAATTGGTCACCTCCACCCGGGCGCCCGACGGGTCCTCCACCAGCACTTGCTCCGCCCCTTCTATCACGTGGGCGTTGGTGAGCAGCAGCCCCTGCTGGTCAATGAGCACCGCCGAGCCGCTGCCCTCTATGATGCGCTCGCCGCCCCGCCGGGAATATTCGGCGCTCTGGGTGAGCACCGGCGCCACCGCGTCCCATACCCCCGATATCGCGTCGGCTACCGACAGGGGTTCGCCGGCCCAGGCCGCTCCCATGGTCTGAACGGCCTGGAATGCTTGCATTCCTTCTTCCTCCCGAAGGCTCTGCCCGCCTTGTGCCGCCCCATCGCCCTGGGTTGCTTGCACCGCCTGGGGCTGGTTAGGGGAACCCTTGCCGCCCAGCGCCAGCCCTATGCACATTCCCAGGCATATCAGCAGCGCCGCCGCTAGAACCGTGCCCCACGGTTTTCTCCTGAACCTTCTTCTATTATAATTATGATAAGGCATGAACTCTTCCTCCTGTCCTCCGATGCTTTGTTCCATCATACCCGCCCCTTTTTCAAATGTAAACCGCTAAAATATGAGCAATTCATGAGCAATTTGGAGCTTTTTCCGCTCTGCTCCGCCAAGGGAAACAACCAGCCCTTTTTCTTCGCAGCCGCGTCAAGCTCCCTCCCCCGCAGCCGCCATCCGCGCCCTCGTTCCGCCTCAGCCCCTTCTCTCCGCCTTGCACCGGGACCATTCCCTCCTCTTCGCTCCCCCCGCTCCCTGGTTCCCCGCGGCAGGGGCGTGTTGCAGAAAGCAACTTCTGCGGCACGCCCATTTTGCAAACGAATCAAGAGAAAAACGGTGGCATAGCGTCAAAAAGCAACTAGCCAAAGCGAAAAGAGGTATAAGAAACCAGGGGCTGTCGAAAAACAGACCCGCATGTGAATAGGTTTTCAATTTTGCGAGATGACCGTGTCGCTCAAATACCTTATACTGGTCTTGCTTTTGATAGGTTTCTTTCATACCTCTATCTTAAGTGAAAAGACGAGGTTTGGATACCCCTTTGGGGTTCCTTGCCTCGCCTTTTTTTGCTGGGGTGTTTTGCAACGCGCCCACCGGCAGGCCAGGCGAAGCCTGGCCTGCCGCGAGCGCCGCCATCCGGATAAGCCCATGGGAGCGCCCTTGCCAAGGGCCGCCAAGCATGGTATGATAGGCGAAGATGGAAGCAGGGGAGGGGACAGGGGTTGGAAAAGCTGGCGGTGAATATTCGAGTACCCTTCTGCCGGGGCAACTGCGTACACTGCGACGGGGTGCGCTGCGGGCAAAACGTCGGTTACCTGCACCGCTATAGGCGGGCCCTGGAGCGGGAAATCGCCGCCGCTGCGGAAGAATTGGCGGGCTATCAGATCGGCTGCGTCCATATCCAGGGGGACGCCTTTCAGCTGCTGGGACCGGGGGCGCTGGACGATATGCTCAAGGGGCTGCGCAGGCTGCTGCCCGGTCAGCCGGATACCCAGTGGGTGGCGGACGTGATGCCCGACGAGCTGAGCGAGGAATTTCTCCACGTGATGCTCAAGCGCAACGGCCTGGACCGGCTGCAGCTGCAGCTGCTCACCGACGACGCCCGGCAGCTGCGGGCGCTGCACGGGCCCTGTACCGCCAACATCATCCAGGGGGCGCTGAAGCGGCTGGGGGACAAGCCCCTTGCCTGCCTGGACCTGGTCCTGGCGGCGGGTATCCCGGGGCAGGGGGAGGCGGAGCTGGGGGACACCCTGGTCCGGGCCCTTCAAATCAGGCCCCAGCAGGTGAGCGTCCTTCGCTTTCACGACAACCGCCTGGACGCCGCCCGGCAGCGGGCCTACGCCGAGGAGACGGACTGGGGCGCATACCTGGCCGTCCTCACCCAGACGCTGCAGGCCGCCGGGTACCTTCGGGCGGGGACGAGCTGGACCTTCGCCCTGCCCGGGCGGCTGCGGGTGGAGTGTACCCAGCAGGCCCGAAAGTGGCCGGTGATGGGGTTTGGGCTGGGGGCCTATACCGCCATGGAGGGCATGGCCTACCACAATACCACCGACTACGCCCTGTACGTGGAGCACGCGGGGGAGCTGGAAAAGATCGCCGTGCTGGATGAATAGGGCCGGGCCCCAAGGGCGAAGGAGGCGGAGTACCCCTTGGGCCGGCGGGGCGTGGGGCCAAGGGCGCGTCTCGCGCCTTTTTTTATATTTTTTTAGCGGGATGGGGAAGGAATATTGCGATGGGAGGGCCTGTATGCTATAATTTCTCCAACAAACGGGGAAAGGCCCGGGCGTTTATGTGGGAAAGGAGCGAAACGGAAGATGAAAAACATATCCAGACGGGATTTCCTGCGGGGCGCGGCGGCCACCACGGCGGCCACTGCGGCGGTAGCGGCCGGCGTGGTCCCGGCGTTTGCCCGGGAGGAAGCGGTGTACATTCCCGGCACCTATACCGCCTCGGCGGTGGGCTTTAACGGGCCGGTGACCGTCACCCTGGAAGTGGACGCCAGCCAAATCCTGAACGTGGCCATCGACGCCTCCGGCGAGACCGAAACCGTGGGCGGCGCGGCGGCGGCCCAGCTGATCGAGCAGATCATGGCGGGGCAGACTGCGCAGATCGACGGCGTGTCCGGCGCCACCATGACCAGCAAAGCGGTGATGAAGGCCACCGCGGCGGCCCTGGCCGAGGCCAAGGGCGCCGACGTATCCGCCCTCACCCAGGAAGAGGAGGACACGGGGCTGATGACCTGGTCCAAGAAGGAGAAGGAGAAGTGGGCCTTTGAGGTGGCCCCCGATCCCATCCCCGAGGACCAGATTGTGCAGACCATCACCCACGACATCATCGTCATCGGCGCGGGCATGTCGGGGCTGTGCTGCGCCTGCTCCGCCCAGAAGTTCGGCGGCGACGTGCTGCTGTTCTCCGCCTCCTCCATCCCCTACGCCCGGGGCGGCTCCAACCACGCCATCGGGTCCAAGTATCAAAAGAGCCTGGGCCTGGATTACAGCCCCGCCACCGCCAGCAAGATGGTGAAGGTGGAGCAGGTATCCGGCACCTACCACATGAACAAGCAGACCTGGGCCAACTGGGTGAACCACTCCGCCGAGTCCATGGACTTCATGATCGACATCATGCAGGGCCAGGGGCTCAGCGTGGGCCTGGAGGCGCCCTACTACGATCCCGACGGCATCCTGACCACCCAGCCCGGCTCCCACAACTTCTACAACGAGGAACAGCCCTTCGGCGTGTTCTTCGGCGCGCCCCTGTCCGCCCAGGCCTATGCCGACCACTTCACCCAGAACGGCGGCCAGATCCTGTACAACATCACCGCCAAGCAGTTGATCCGGGAGAACAACAACACCGGCCGGGTTTCCGCGGTGGTGGCCCAGCGCCAGTCCGACGGCGCTTACATCAAGTTCGTGGCCAACAAGGGCATCGTCATGGCCACTGGCGACTTCTCCACCGACCGGGATATGATGGCCAAGTACAGCCCCTGGGTGTACAACCACTTCAAGGACAAGTTCACCTGGGAGACCAACTACGACAACCAGTTCGTCTATACCGGCCTGATGCCCGGCGACGGCCAGAAGATGGGCCTGTGGATCGGCGCGGCCTGGCAGCGCACCTATCCCAACCCCTGCGCCATTAACGCCGGCGGCACCGGCCCGGCCCACGCGGTGATCTCCAACTTCTGGGGCATTAACCTGGACATCAACGGCCGGCGTTACATGAACGAGTGCACCAACTTCGCCTACGGCGGCATGGCCATCCTGAACCTGCCCCAGGAGACCACCTTCTCCGTCTGGAGCCAGGATTACGCCTATACCGAGAAGGAGTGGCACGCCCTGGGCGCGGTCACCGACGGCGGCAACGGTATGCCCAACACCACCCCCGAGGAGATGATCGCCTCCTGGGACGAGAGCTATGTGAAGGCGGATACCCTGGAAGAGCTCATCGACATCCTGTACGAAGGCTACTCCGACCAGGCCAAGGCCACGGCCCTGGAGAGCATCCACAAGTACACCCAGTACGCCAAGAACGGCTACGACGAGGAGTTCCAGGTGAACCCCGAGGTGCTCCATCCCATCGAGAACGGCCCCTTCTACGGCGTCAAGACCGTGGGCGCCACCTTCCTGGCGGTGTTCGGCGGCCTGCGCACCGACGACCATTGCCGGGTGTGCGACGAGAACGACCAGCCCATCCAGGGCCTGTACAACGTGGGCACCATGATCGGCGATTTCTACGCCAACTCCTACAACTTCGTGCTGCCCGGCCAGAACCTGGGGGCCTGCTGCTGCACCCTGCCCTATCTGGTGGGCAAGGAGCTGGCCTCCCTGTAAGGCGCGGAAATAACGCCCCCGCTCAAGGCAAAGCGGGGCCCGCCGGCCGCCGCCCTGGGGCGGCCGGCGGGCAAAAGCGCCCCGGCCCGGGATTGCCAAGGCAATCCCGGGCCGGGGCGCTTTTGGGCCGGGGAGGGCCTCCGGGGGGAGGACGTGCCTGGGGGCCGGGGACACTTGCGCCGGAGGGAAAGGGGTGGTATAATTATGGCGTAAGTATGTTTTTGCACGAGGGGAAGGATCATGGACAAAGGAGAGCCGCTGGCCGCCCTGGAGGGCGTGGTGGTCCATGGCCGGGGCAACGGCCATAAGGTGGGGATGCCCACTGCCAACCTGCGGCCCAATCCGGGGCAGGAGCTTCCGCCGGAAGGGGTGTACGCCACCCTGACCTGGGTGGACCGGGAGCGCTGGCTGGGGGTGACCAACGTGGGCAGCCGCCCCTCGGTGGACGACGACCCCGCCGTCACCGTGGAAACCTATATGCCCGGCTACGCGGGGGACCTGTACGGCCGGCAGATGCGGGTGGAGTTTTACCTGCTGCTCAGGCCGGTGATGCGGTTTGATTCCCTGGAGGCGGTAAAGGAACAGGTGAGGAAGGACGTGTGCCGGGCCCGGGCATTCTTTGGCCTGGGGGATAGGGAGGAATTATGAAGAGGATTGGAAGGCTATGGTTGCTGGCCGTGTTGGCCTTGGCGCTGCTGTGTATGCCCCAGGCCGCGTGGGCGGCGGATACGTTTACCATCCTGGTGGACGGGGAAAACGCCAACGGGCAAACCTACCAACTGGACCGCAGCGGCACTACCCCCTACCTGTCGGTGGAGGTGGACGCCCAGGGGGTCTGGGCGGGCTGTTCGGTGACCTGGAGCAGCAGCGACGAAAAGGTGGCCATTGTGGACGGCACGGGCAAATATGGGGTGGTCTACCCCCAACAGGGATCGGGCAGCGCCACCATCACCGCCCGGGCGGCGACCGGCAGCGGCCTCACCGCCAGCCGTAGCCTGAAGGTGACGGTGTACAGCAGCCAGGAAGAGAAGACCGTGATTACCCTGCGCAACGGTTCCACCACCCTGAAAGAGGGGGAAACGCTGCAACTGATCTGCGACGTGAGCCCAGCGGGCACTCCGGTGGCCTGGTCCAGCAGCGCCGAAACCGTGGCGACGGTGGACCAGACCGGCCTGGTCACCGGCCACAAGGCGGGCAAGGTCCAGATCACCGTCACCGCCCAGGACGGCAGCCTCGCCAAGGACAGCGTCACCCTAACGGTGTCCGGGGACAGCCCGGAGGATCCGGAGGATCCGGAGGACCCGGAGGATCCCCCCGCCGGGGGCAAGGTGAACACCCTGAAGCTGAGCCGGGCCAAGGCCAAGTTGTATGTGGGGGGCGTCACCGCCAAATATAAAAGCACCCTCACCTTAAAGCCTACGGTGAAGCCCGCCGCCATGGCGGACAGCCTCACCTGGTCCAGCAGCAACCCGGAGGTAGCCACGGTGAAGAAGGGCCGGATCACCGCCCATAAGGTGGGCAAGGCCACCATTCGGGTCAAGGGCGGGGGCAAGAGCGCCAGCTGCGTGGTGCAGGTAGCCAAGGTCCCCACACGAATATCCCTGCCCGCCAAGGGCACCATGCGGGTAGGCACTAAGGTCAATCTGGCCAAACAGCTGGAGATGGACGGCACCGTCACCAAGGTGCAGTGGAAATCCTCCAACGGCAAAGTGGCCAAGGTTTCCGCCAAGGGCGTGGTGCTGGGCGTCAAACCGGGCAAGGCCCGCATCCGGGTCACCACCGTAAACGGTAAGACGGCCACCTGCCTGGTAACGGTTACCCGCAAATAACCCCGGCGCGGCCGCGCCGGGGCGCTGCCGCGCCGGGGCGCTGCCGCGCCGGGGCGCTGCCGCGCCGGGGCGAGGGCCGCCGGGGCGAGGGATTAACCGCAGGGCGGGTTGAGGTTTTCCGCCGCCTGGATCAGGTGCTTGCACAGCACCGCGGTGGTCACCGCGCCTACGCCGCCGGGCACCGGGGTGATGGCGGAGACGATGGGCTCCGCCTGGGGGAAATCCACGTCGCCGCACAGCTTGCCGTCGGGGCCCACGTTGATGCCCACGTCGATGACCACCTGGCCGGGGGAGACGCAGCCGGCGCCAATCAGCCCCGCCTTGCCCGCCGTGGTCACCAGGATCTCCGCCCGGCGGCACTCCCCGGCCAGGTCCTGGGTGCGGGTGTGGCACATGGTCACCGTGGCGTTTCGGGCCTGGAGCAGCATGGCCACGGGGCGGCCCACCACCAGGCTGCGGCCCACCACGGTCACCCGCTTGCCCTCCAGGGCGATGCCGTAATGGTCCAGCATCTCGATGCAGGCGGCGGCGGTGCAGGGGGGATAGCCCACGCCCTTGCTGGTGAACACGTGGGCCAGGGACCGGGGGGTCATGCAGTCCACGTCCTTTTCCGGGACGAGGCGCATACAGGCGGCGTCGTTGGCCGCCCGGTCGGCCAGGGGGCGGAACATGAGGCAGCCGTGGATGGCGGCGTCCCGGTTGATGGCCTCCACCGTGCTCAGCAGTTCTTCCCGGGAGCAGGAAACCGGGAGCAAAAAGCGCTGGACCTCCACGCCTATCTTGGCGCAGCGCTTCATGGCGCTGGATTCATAGGCGATGTCGTCGGGCTTTTCCCCCACCCGCAAAATGGCCAGGGTGGGGACCACGCCCCGGTCCCTTAGGGCCTGGGCCCGCTGGGCCAGCGACCCGCTCAGCGCCGCCGCCACCGGCGCACCCTTCAGCAGCATTGCCATACGCATTTCTCCTTTATTCTTTTGAATGGATAGCCCGGAGCAACTCAGCCGCGAAGGCGGGCGGTTACCGCCTGGGCGATACGGTGGGCCTTGGGCAGGGATTCCGCCAGCAGCCGGTCCATCTCCGCCTCCAGGTCCCCGGCCTTGCCCCCCAGGGCGGCGGTGTTCACGAACACGTTCAGGGCGGCGCTCTCCATGGCCGCCCGGCACAGCAGCGCGCCGCAGCCCACGTCGGACAGCAGCATCCGGCTGCCCTTTTCCAGCATCTCTTCCAGCAGGTCTATGGCCTGGGCGCACAGGCGGACCATCTGCGCCGGCGCGGCGCAGGCCTCCCAGGTGGCCGCCTCCAGGGCGGCGGGACGGGAGGGGTCCTCCTTGGGAATGGCGTAGGCCTGGGCCAGGGGCGCAAAGGCCCGGGCGTCGGCGTCCACCAGCTCCAGCAGCGCCAGGCGCAGGGATTGGGCTTTTTCCATGATGGCCTGCACATCTTCCTCTACGGCGGCGTATTTCTTTTTGCCCAGGGTGAATTGGCCCACCATGGAGCACAACGCCACCCCCACCGCCCCCGCCAGGGCCGCCGCGCCGCCGCCCCCGGGCACCGAGGATTTGGACGCCAGCAGCTCCGCGAAGCGGGCGCAGCTTTGCTCAACCAACAGGTCCATTGAACGTTCCCCCTTTGCCGCGATCCTTGACGGCCCTCACCGGCCGCCACAGGTCTATCTTATCCCATAAACCGGCTTGGTGTCAAAACCTTGCGGGTTAAGAGAAGGCTAAATGGGCGCCTGCCCGCCGCCGGCGGGCAAGGTTGAGAGGGATGGCATGAGGGCGTCCGGGGAGAAAGCCGGGCAGGAGGGGAAAACGAAGCCTACACGTCTTTTGCGGGCCCGCCCGCCCACCCCTTCGGCGTCTGCGCCTACACGGCTTGGGCATAGGGGATGCCGGTGACGGCGGATGGAAAAGGATGGATGCAGCGGCGGCCGGCGAACAATCCAAGGACATAGATTTTTCAAATTGATAGGCCTTGCGAAAGGGGGAGGAGTAATGATAAAATACCAAATGAATATTATGCAAATATGCCGCATACGAGGCGATGGACTGAAGGACGCCGGTGTCCAGCCGGGCGGCGAGGGCGAGGCCGTGAACCGGGCAGCGGGCCGTAGCCGGTGAGGGACATTTTGGCGGCGGATGGAGCGGGGGAGGAATAAAGCCATGAGCAAGGGACGGCGCGGGGGAGAGACCTGGGAACGGGTGACTTCGCCGGAGCAGTTAAACGACCACATCCGGGTGACCCAGCCGGGGGTGTGGGTGGTGTTGGGCGTGATCGTGGCCCTGTTGATCGGGGTAATCCTGTGGGGGATTTTTGGAGAGATCGACGGCATACATCCCATTTGGTTCATCCTGCACTGAGGATGGCGGGAGCGGATAGGGGACGAGACGGAGGGAATATGGACAAGAAGAAGGCTGGACGCCAGCCGGTGAGCCAGGGCGTGGCCAAGGTGCCGGTGGTCATCCAGATGGAGATGCTGGAATGCGGGGCGGCCTGTTTGACCATGGTGCTGGCCTATTACGGGAAGTGGCTGCCCCTGGAGCAGGTGCGGCTGGACTGCGGGGTATCCCGGGACGGATCCAACGCCCGGAACATCCTGCTGGCGGCCCGCAGCTACGGGTTGGAGGCCACGGGCTACCGCTACGAGCCGGAGATGCTGCGAACCAATGGGCGCTTCCCCTGCATCATCCACTGGAACTTTAATCATTTTGTGGTGTTGTGCGGGTTCAAGAAGGACAAGGCGGTGCTCAACGACCCGGCCAAGGGCACCTACGCGGTGTCCATGGAGACCTTCGACAAGAGCTTTACCGGCATCTGCCTGATGATGGCGCCGGGGCCCCAGTTTCAGGCGGAGGGCAAGCCCAAGAGCCTGTGGAAGTTTGCCCGCAAGCGCCTGACGGGCACCGGGGCGGCCTTCGCCCTGGTGGTGATCACCACGGTGATCACATCGCTACTGGGCATCATCATGCCGGGGTTCGCCAACCTGTTCGCCGACCGGCTGCTCACCGGGCGCAGCCCGAACTGGGCGGGGCCCTTCTTGTGGGGGCTGGCGGGGGTCAGCGCGATCCAGATCGTGGTGGCCTGGATTCAGGCGGTGTACCGCCTGAAGGCGGACGGCAAGATGGCCATCGTGGCCAACGCCCAATACATGTGGCACGTGCTGCGCATGCCCATGGAGTTCTTCGCCCAGCGCATGGCGGGGGACATCGCCGGGCGCAAGGAGCAGAACGCGCTGATCGCCTCCGACCTGGTGTCCACCTTCGCGCCCCTGGCCATTCAGGGGGCCATGCTGGTGTTCTACCTGTGGGTGATGCTGCGCTACAGCTGGGTGCTGACGCTGATCGGGGTGGCGTCCATCCTCCTCAACCTGCTGATTACCCGGCAGGTGTCCCGCAAGCGGGTGGACCTGACCCGGGTCACCAGCCGGGATTCGGGCAAGCTGGCGGGGGCCACGGTGGCGGGCATCGAGATGATCGAGTCCATCAAGGCGTCGGGGGCGGAGAACGGCTACTTTGAGAAGTGGGCGGGCTACCAGGCCAGCGTCAACGCGGGCAAGGTGCGCTTCGCCCGGATCAACGCGCAGCTGGGGCTGCTGGCCCCCCTGGTCACCAGCCTGGCCAACGCGGTGGTGTTCACCGGCAGCGTGTACCTGTGCGTCCGGGGGGAGTGGACGGTGGGCATGATCGCCGCCTTCAGCGGCTTCCTCTCCGCCTTCCTGGCCCCCGCCCAGGAGATGCTCACCGCCTCGGAGACTTTCCAGGAGATGCGCACCCAGATGGAGCGGGTGGAGGACGTGCTGGAATACCCGGTGGACCCGGCCTGCGGCCAGGAGGAGCAGGCGGACGCCGCGGCCGGGGAGGGGGCCGCCCTGGCCAAGCTGTCGGGGGCGCTGGAGCTGAGGAACGTGACCTTCGGCTATTCCCGGCTGGCGCCGCCCCTCATCGAGAACTTCTCCATGCGGGTGGAGCCGGGGCAGCGGGTGGCCTTTGTGGGGGGCTCGGGCAGCGGCAAATCCACCCTGGCCAAGCTCATCAGCAACCTGTACCAGCCCTGGAGCGGCGAAATCCTGATGGATGGAAAGCCGGTGGGGCAGATTCCCCGCAGCGTGTTCACCGGGTCGGTGGCGGTGGTGGACCAGGACATCATCCTCTTTGAGGACACCATTGCCAACAACATCAAGATGTGGGACCAGTCCATCGAGGACTTCGAGATGATCCTGGCCGCCCGGGACGCCCAGCTCCACGAGGACATCATGGCCCGGGACGGGGGCTATCAGCACCGGCTGGCCGAGGGCGGCAAGGACCTGTCCGGCGGGCAGCGCCAGCGCATGGAGATCGCCCGGGTGCTGGCCCAGGACCCCACCCTGGTGATCCTGGACGAGGCCACCAGCGCCCTGGACGCCAAGACCGAGTTCCAGGTGGTGAAGGCCATCAAGGACCGGGGGGTCACCTGCGTGGTGGTGGCCCACCGGCTGAGCACCATCCGGGACTGCGACGAGATCATCGTGCTGGACAAGGGCAAGGTGGTAGAGCGGGGAACCCATGAGGAACTGTACGCCAAGGGCGGCGCTTACGCCAAGCTGGTGGCCAGCGAATAGGGGAGCCGGCACCGGGCATAGGCCTGGGGCGGTCCGGCGAGGGCTGCCGGGACGGCGGAGGAAGAAGGAGGAAGCCCATGGGGTGGTTTGACGAACAAATACGCCAGCGCATGGCCAGGGACGACGCGGCCTTTGCCGACGCCTTCGACAGCCTGGCCGGAGTGGTGATGGGGGACCGGCTGGCGGACGCCCTCAACGACCAGCGGGTGCTGGCCAGGAATGCCATGGAGGAGATCCTGAAGTACTATCGCCTGCCCATTGAGGAGCCGCCGCAGGGCATGGCGGACATCAACGACCAGCTGGACTACCTGCTCAGGCCCTGGGGGGTCATGCGCCGGGTGGTGAAGCTGGAGGGCGCCTGGTACAAGGACGCGGTAGGGCCCATGCTGGGCACCCTGCGGGAGGGGGGCGTGCCGGTGGCGCTGCTCCCCGGCCGGATGGGCGGGTACAGCTTTTTCGACCCGGCCCTGGGCCAGCGGCGCAGGCTGAACGCCAAGAC